>JBCDEN010000466.1:0-4061 GCA_039179715.1 Pseudomonadota bacterium | reverse complement strand
TGCCGAGATCCGGGCCATTCTCGACGCCGATCGCGACTAGGGTACGGACCAATAAATGAAGCCGATTTGGCGGCAGAAATGGCAAAGTCTCGCAGCGTCACCGCGCTTGACGGGGCAAAAAGCCCGCTCTGCACACGCTTCCTCCCGAGACTTTGCCATTTCTGCCGCCAAATCGGCTTCATTTATTGGTCCGTACCCTAGTCGCGATCGGCGTCGAGAATGGCCCGGATCTCGGCAAGGGCGGGGACCAACTCCCGGACCTTGTCTTCCGGGTATTGCTCGCGAAAGACATCGATATCGGGATCTATGGATTGGATCGCCGCGTCGCGGAATTGCCTGCCGGCCTCCGTGAGCCACACTGTCTTGCTGCGTCCGTCTTCCGGGTTCGGCCGGATCTCGACAAACCCGTGTGCGACCAGGCCGTTCAGCGTGTGGGTCATCGTGGTTTTGGGAACCTGAAATGCCCTGGCAAGTGCAAGAGGTGTCTGACCGTTCCGCACGCGGATAAGGTGATTGACCACGCTGAAATGCGGCAGCGTCAATCCCTTGGGCAACCGCGCCTCCAGCGCTGTTCGGCTGAGCTGCGCGATGATCCCGATTTCATTGAAGAATGCGAAAAAGAGCGTTCTGGTCTCGTTATCCATTCATGATCCGTGTTTCGAGCGGCCAGCGGGGCGAGGGAGGTGTTGCCGGACCGTAGCCCAACCTGCCCAGCATCTGAACCGTTTCTCCGGATTTGGCAAGGAGTTCGTGTGCCTTGCGGTAATGCGGCCGCATTTCCTCGAACTCCTGCAGCGCCTGGCTGACCGGATGCAGCGCAAGCCCCAGCCTCGTCGTTTCAAGGTTCAGCCGCAGCCAGCGCCGCCCGGCGTCAATCTGATCTGCCCGCGTGTTCGTGCGGCTTGTCAACACGACATAGGCCGGCGTTGCGGCTAGCATCTCACGGTAGAGTTTCACGCCCTCCTGAAATCCGGTCGAGTCCGGGTCGAGCTGGTCTTTCCTGTTCAGCACGCCTGCAAGCATCAGCGTTTCCAGAAACGGGCCTCCCAGATCGATACCGTCGGGATTGGCGTTGATCTCGGACTTGCCGAAGCGCATCAGGTCAACGCTTTCCTTCAAGGTTCGAGGGGTCTGCGTCTCCGTAAGCCAGGCGTCCCAGGTCAGATCCCGGATCCGGGCGACCTGTCCGGCGTCGGTAACGACGTTGCCATGAGCTTCTAACGCGGCGACCGCGCTGCCGGGAACCGGCTTGTCCTGAAAAGGTTCCTTGCAGCTGCGCCGCGACAGAATCTGTGCTGACAAGGGATCGACCTTGCGTCCCGGCTGCAGGTTTACATGCGCGACCGGCCCTTCCTCGCCTTCCGGAAACAGCGCGATCTCCGCCGTCCTGTTTTTCTGTGTCGCAGCGATCGACATCAGCTCCAGAAAGCAGCCCAGACCGATAAAAATCTGCCGCTGAAACGGATCGGTGTGCGGCAGGTCCCGCGTCTCGTCCCGGTGCAGGACAAACTGGTCGTCGCCTATCAGTTCGAGCAACCAGGGCTGCCTGTTGTGTGGATTGGGAGCAAGCAGGGCATGCGACAGTGCGTACAGCCTCGGGTCCTCATAGGTGCCGGCAGTTTTCCAGGGTGCAAGTGCTTTATCCGGCGTTCTCGTCGTCAGGAAGGTACCGGCCGATGCGGTTGCCGCAACCACGGCACCACCGCCGAGAATTGCGAGTGTCTGTCTGCGTGTCAGGGTCATTTGTGCCTCCAATAGTACGAATTCGAACTATATAGTGCGAAATCGCACTAAAATCAAACATGCTGAAAGTTTTCCGGAAAATGCTTGAAACGGGACTTGTAATGACACTAAAAGGTGTTATTTAAAGTAACACCAAAAGGTGTTGTAAAGGAGTGTCTGATGCACGGGGAAAAATGGGTTGGAACGGCGGCTCTCGCCCTGTTCGCAAGTGTGGCGGCCCTTGAGGCGCGTGCGGAAGGGATCAGATTGGCAGTCCAGTCTGATCTGGACTGGCAGACGACCGGTGAAGGCGTCGCGTTTGCGCCGCTGAAAGGAAACCGCTTCGAAGAAAGCTACATGGCAATGGTGCGACTTCCGGCTGGTCTGGTCAGTCCTGTTCATGTCAAGAGCGCCGGAATGTTCGGTCTCGTTGTCGCCGGTGAAATGGTCCACGTTGCTGACGGCCGGACCGGCACCAGCGAAACGGTGCTCAGGAGCGGGGACTACTACGAAATACCTGCAGGGCTGCCGCACCTGAGCAAGTGCGTCTCGCAAAGCGATTGCGTCACGTTTTTGTACCAGGACGGACCGTTCGATTTTCAGCCCGTCGGGGAGGGACGCCCATGAACACGGGTCCGCAACCCGTCTTTCGCGCGCTTTCCGACCCGACGCGGCGCGAGATCCTTTTGCACCTGAGCAGGGAAAGCCTCGCGATCTCCGAGATTGCGGAACGTTTCGGCATTACGCGGACCGCGATCAACAAACATCTGGCAATCCTCGAGGAAGGCGGTCTGGTCAGGAGCGAAACGATCGGACGGGAGCGGAGAAAGAGCCTCTCGCCGGAACCTTTGAAGTCCGCATTCGAGTGGCTCGGTTTTTTCGAACATTTCTGGGACGCCAAACTTGCAGATCTGCAGCGTGAAATTGCCAAGGATATGAAACAACAGGAAGGAACGTCAAAATGACTGCGACGACGATTACCAAGACAATATTCCTCAACGCACCCCGCGCGCATGTCTGGGCGTTCCTGACGGAAAAGGACAAGCTCGCGCGCTGGTTCCATCCGGCGGAGGACGACCTGGAAGAGGGTGCCGACTACACGCTCCTCGATCAGCACGGCGACATGAGCAGGATCTGCTGGGGCAAGGTTCTGGAAATGAAACCGCATGAGCGCCTCGTCTATACCTTCACGGTGAAACCGCTGAACGGCGCCATGATCACCGTACGCTGGACACTGGAAGATGCAGCCGGCGGGACACGCCTGACACTTGTCCATGAAGGCATCGAAAAGGCGGCAGGTGAAGCCGCATTCATGATGCTCAGTGCGCTCGACAAAGGTTGGGATGAGCATTTCGGACGGTTTCGCGTGCAGGTTCGCGAACCTGTCCCGGCATAAACATGATTTCAAAGTCAGTGGCCGGCAGGAAATTGCCGGCCGCTCGGTTGATCCAGTCGCGTGCCCGGGCGTATCTCAAACAGTCGAAAACGTCGAGGCATCATGGCAACACTTGTTTGGTTCCGGCAGGACCTGAGAACAGCAGACAATCCCGCACTTTTTGAGGCTGCGAAGAACGGTCCGGTTGTTCCCGTATTTGTGCTTGAGGACCCTGCGCAAACCGGTGAAACGCATCCGCTTGGGGGTGCCAGCAAGTGGTGGCTTCATCACAGTCTAGCGAACCTGGCAGAAAAACTGCCGGGTCTTGTTGTTTGCAGGGGCGATGCACGGCATGTCATTCCTCAGATCGCACGGGAAACCGGCGTTCGGTCCGTCTATTGGAACCGGTGCTACGAACCGCATGCGATTGAGCGGGACACGGAAATCAAGGCTCTTTTGAAGGACGGGGGCTTCGAGGTCCAGAGCTTCAAGGCGGCGCTGCTGTTCGAGCCTTGGGAACTCACGAACAAGACCGGTGGGTCTTTCAAGGTCTATTCACCCTTCTGGAAAACCGCACAGCAGCAGGACGTCGGCGCGCCGCTGCCTGCACCGCCAAACCTCGCGTTCCTGGACAGCACGCATGGCGAAGCGCTGGAAAACCTTCAGCTGCTGCCATCAAAACCGAATTGGGCCGAGGATTGGGACGGTCTGTGGCGGCCCGGTGAAGACGGGGCATCGGCGCGCCTGAAAGCGTTTCTTGCGTCCGGGCTGGATGGCTATGGCGAGCTGCGCAACCGGCCGGATCTGCCGAATGTCTCGCGGCTGTCGCCCCATCTGCATTTCGGAGATATTTCCCCACGTCAGATCTGGCACGAAACCTGGCAGGCGATTGATGCCGATGACGGGCATCGCAAGGACGGTCACAAGTTCCTGTCTGAGATCGCCTGGCGCGAATTTTCCTATC
>JBCDEN010000130.1:0-8135 GCA_039179715.1 Pseudomonadota bacterium | reverse complement strand
TCTTTCATTGTTCCCTGGCCTCCCGGTGACCTGGAAGACGTCCTGACACGGTTGATTGCAGACGAGTTCCAGGAAATGTACGGCGTTCCGGCAGCGGTCGTGAACAAGCCGGGCGGCGGGGGTGGCCCGTTCCCGGGCGCTGTCGAGGTCGCGACGGCACCGGCGGATGGCTATACCATCGGCTCCTTCGTCCCGGCCGTTCCGATTGCCGGCGAGCTGATCGGAATTCCGGAGCTGACGCCCAACCCGTTTGAGCCGGTCGGCATTTTCATGACCTATCCCTTCGTGATCGCCGCAGGCAGCGACGCGCCTTATTCCACCTGGGAAGAACTGGTCGCATATGCCAAGGAAAATGACGTTGCGCTGGGCCACTTTGGCTCGGTCCTGCCGCCCACGCGCATCACGCTGGCGCTTGCCGCGTCTTCGGACTTTGATTTCGGCAGCGATGCCGCCTTCGACGAACTGAACTGCAACACGCTGGCCTCCGGCGATGTCGACGTGATCAACACCACCCTGCAGCAGGTTTTGCCGTGCAAGGATGATCTGAAGATCCTGGCGAGCATCGGCACCGAGCGGATTTCGATCATTCCGGATGTTCCAAGGGTCTCCGAACTCAACCCGGATCTGGATGTCGCACTCTGGAACGGACTGTTCGTGCACAAGGATGTGCCGGCGGATGCCCGGGCGAAGATCGAAGCCGCGGCGAAGGCGGCGCTCGAAAAGCCGGAAGCCCAGAAGCTGATCGGTGAAACGGGCGTGCTGATCTACTGGCAGGATGCGGATGCGTCCAATGCCCAGATTGCCTCCGACAAAGAGGTCAACGGCAAGATCTCCGAACTGCTCGGCGAATAAGACACTCCTCCGTCCGGGCGGCGCATGTCGGTGCCGCCCGGCAATTGCACGGGAAGAGGTTGGGGTCGATGGCGCATATCAAGACACTTCAGGAACTTTTCCGGCGGCACAGGCGTCCCGGAGACATTGTCTTCGCTCTCCTGTTCCTGGGCTTTTCGATCTTTCTGCTGTCGCAGGTCTATGGCGAGACATCCTGGGTCAAACGTACGAAATGGTTTGCGCAGCCGCGTTTCTGGCCGGCCGTGTCGCTGATTTTCATGACCTTCTTTGCACTGCTCCATTTCATTGGATCGCTGTGTTCGCCGCGTATCCTCGGGCGCTGGCTGGAGGTCGTCTTCTGGCTCCGGTCCATCGAATTCGTTCTCTATTTTCTTCTCTATGTCGCGATCGTGCCCCTGCTTGGCTATCTGCCTTCCACGGTCCTGTTCACATGCTTGCTGACCACACGCGTCGGACTGGCAACGCCTCGTTTCCTCATGGCGGCGAGCGCATTTGCCATCTGTGTCGCCTTGATATTCCGGGCGTTCCTGCAGGTGAAGATTCCCGCCGGACAGCTTTACGAGGCTTTCCCCGATCCCCTCAAAGCCTTCGCGCTGACCTACCTGTGAGGTGACGATGGAAACGCTGCTTTCAAGCCTCACCATCCTGTCCCAGTGGCAGGTGCTGGTCGCCCTGCTTCTGGGCTCAATCGGAGGTGTCATCATCGGCGCGCTTCCAGGTGTCGGCGCGGCGGTCGCAATCGCCATTCTCCTGCCGGCAACCTTCGCCTTCGAGCCAATCGTCGGCTTGACGCTGATGCTCGGCGTCTACGGATCGTCCATGTATGGCGGGGCCATTCCGGCCATCCTGATCAACACGCCGGGGACCGCGGTCAATGCGCTGACGACCTATGACGGCTACCCGATGACCAAGCGCGGCGAGGGGCATCGTGCGTTGTCGCTCGCCTATTCCGCTTCCTTCTTCGGCGGCATCTTTTCCGTTGTCTGCCTCATCCTGCTGTCGCCCCTGCTGGCGATGATCGCGCCGCATTTCGGCAGCCGGGAGATTTTCCTTGCAGCGCTTTTGGGCATCATCCTCGTGGTGCTGGCCCATCGAGGTCAGGTCTTTGCCGCCGGAATGCTCGCCTCATTCGGCATCTTCCTGAGCACGATCGGGCTGGAGCCGGTGAAATACACCAAGCGCTTCACCTTCGACATGACCTGGCTGACCTCCGGCATCAACCTGATCGTCGTCGTGCTCGGACTGTTCGCGATATCCCAGGCGCTGCTGCTTCTGGTCGACAAGGACCACAAGCCGGGCAAGGCGCATGTCGACGGCAATCTCTTTTCCGGGCTGAGCGAACTGTTCCGCTTCAAGCGGATCGCGTCCGTTTCCTCAAGCCTTGGCGTTCTTATGGGGATGATCCCTGGTGTCGGCGAGTTCACGGCGCAGTTCCTGTCCTACACCTATGCCCAGAAAACATCGAAGAAACCGGATGATTTCGGCAACGGGTCACCCGAAGGCCTGGTCGCCTCGGAAGCCGCCAACAACGCGGTGCCGGGCGCAGCCATGATCCCGCTGCTGGCGCTTGGTATTCCCGGTGAAGCCCTGACCGCGATGATGCTGTCGGTCTTTTATGTCCACAATGTCATTCCAGGACCGCAGCTCTTCCAGGGACAGCTCGACTTCGTGATCGCGATCTACATCGCGCTGATCCTGCTGAATGTCATCGTTCTGGCCTTCCTGCTGTCGTCGACGAACCTGCTCCTGAAGATCATCCAGATCCCGACGCGTTTCCTCGGCGTGATGATCCTGACGCTGTCCTTTGTCGGGGTTTATTCGCTGCGCAATTCGATCACCGATTGCGCCGTTGCCTCCGCGTTCGGCGTCTTCGGTCTCATCCTGAAACGGCTCAACCTGCCAATCGTGCCGATCATCCTCGGCATGGTTCTCGGCGGTATCATGGAAGTGAAACTGCGCAGCGCCATGGCGCGCGTGAAGTCACCGCTGGATTTCGTCGACCGGCCCATTGCCGCCATCCTGTTCGCGGTGATCCTTCTCATCCTGATCCTGCATGTCAGGACCGTCATCAGGGAGCATAAGGCGCGGCGCGAGCAGGAAACATCAGAAAATTCAGAAGCATCCACGCAGCAAGGATAGGGTTCAATGCTGGATCAGAGCGCAATCGACAGCCTTCGGCTGGCGGCCATCACCGATCAGGGTCACCTCATCGACGGCCGCATGGCGCCCGCGCAGACCGGTGAGACGATGGACGTCATTTCCCCGATCGACGGCACCCGCATCTGCGGGCTTGCCGCCGGGTCCGCCGCTGACATGGAGCGCGCCATCCGTTCCGCACGCACCGCCTTCGAGGATGGCCGCTGGTCGAAAACAGCACCGGCACACCGCAAGAAGGTCCTGCACAGTCTTGCCGACCTGATCGAGAGAGACGCGCTTGCCCTGACCGTGCGCGGTGTCCGTGACAACGGCACCGAAATCAACATGGCCTACAAGGCCGAGGCGCTGTCTGCGGCCGCGACCTTCCGCTACTACGCCGAAATCGTCGACAAGGTTTATGGCGAGATCGCCCCGACCGCCGGAAACGTTCTCGGACTTGTGCACCGCGCGCCTGTTGGTGTGGTCGGGGCCATTGTTCCCTGGAACTTCCCGCTGATGATCGGGGCCTGGAAAATCGGACCGGCGCTCGCGGCCGGAAATGCCGTGGTGCTGAAACCGGCGGAAAGTGCCTCGCTGTCCTTGCTCAGGGTTGCGGAGCTGGCACTCGAAGCAGGTCTTCCGGAGGGCGTCTTGAATGTGGTGACGGGCGCGGGTCCGGTGACCGGTGAGGCGCTTGCACTGTCGATGGACGTCGACGTGCTGGTGTTCACCGGTTCGGGTGCAACGGGCCGCCGGCTTCTGAATTATTCTGCAAGCTCGAACCTCAAGCGTTGTTATCTGGAACTGGGCGGTAAGTCGCCGAACATCGTCTTCAACGACGCGCCGGATCTTGCTGAAGCGGCCAAAGTGTCGGCGGCCGGGATCTTCCGCAATTCCGGACAGGTCTGTGTCGCAGGCTCGCGGTTGCTTGTGCAGGAAGACATTCACGACGACTTCGTGACGGAGATCTGCAAACAGGCTGATGCGTTCCGCGTCGGCGATCCGCTTGATCTGGCATCCCAGATCGGTGCCGTTCACAGTCTGCCGCAGTTGGAAGCCGATTTGCGGTTCGTCGCGACTGCGGAAGCAGAAGGTGCCGAGCGGCGGACGGGCGGCGCGAGAATCCTCGAAGAAACTGGCGGCTACTACATGCAGCCGACCGTCATGACCAACGTCAAGCCCACCGATACACTCGCCACAAGGGAAGTCTTTGGCCCGGTCCTCGCGGTGACACCGTTCAAGGATGAGGCGGAGGCCATCCGGATTGCCAACGGAACCGACCTCGGTCTGGCTGCCGGTGTCTGGACCCGCGATCTCGGCCGCGCTCACCGCATGATCTCGGCCATCCGGGCCGGTGTCGTCCATGTGAATACCTATGGCGGCGCGGACCTGACCGTGCCCCTCGGCGGCGTCAAGCAATCCGGCAACGGTCACGACAAGTCACCACACGCACTCGACAAGTATCACGACCTCAAGACCGCCTGGATCCAGCTGTGAGGGACAGTCCCGCCATGACCCGACACCACCCGCCTGGGACCGAAGACCTGCTCGATCGCCGCCGGCGTCTTCTGGGGCCGAATGTCTCGACCTTCTATGAAGAGCCGGTTCATCTCGTGAAGGGTGAGGGCGTCTGGCTCTGGGACGCGGACGGGCGAAAGTATCTGGACTGCTACAACAATGTCCCGCATGTCGGGCATTGCAACCCGCGTGTGGTCAACGCGATTGCCGGGCAGGCCGCCAGGCTGAACACTCACACGAGATACCTGCATGAGGGGATACTCGATTATGTCGACCGGCTGACCGGGACGTTCGACGAAACCCTGTCAACGGCGATCCTGACCTGCTCCGGCTCCGAGGCCAATGACATTGCGCTCAGAATGGCGGAAGCTGTGACCGGAAAACGGGGCGTTGTCGCCACGGACGCGACCTATCACGGCAACACCACGCTGGTCAGCCACCTGTCGCGGAGCAACGTGCCTGAAGTCGGATTTGGCCTCGGACAGTACCTGCGTTACGTCGAGGCACCGGACAGTTACCGCATCAGCGATCCGGACGGCCAGCGTTTCGCGGCGCATGTCCAGGAAGCGATCGACGATCTTGAAAGGCAAGGCACCGGCTTTGCGGCGCTGATCGTCTGCCCATTGTTCCTGAATGAAGGCTTCCCGGATCAACAGAATGGCTGGCTGCGACCAGCAGCCGAAGCAGCCAGGCGCGCGGGCGGATTGCTGATCTGCGACGAGGTTCAGTCCGGCTTCGGCCGCTGCGGCAGTCATTTCTGGGCGCATCAGAAGCAGGGCGTTGTGCCGGACGTGGTCACCATGGGCAAGCCGATGGGGAATGGCCATCCGGTTGCTGGCCTCGTCACCACACCTGAGATCATGGCCCGGTTCCGCAACGCGTTCCGCTATTTCAACACCTTCGGCGGCAATCCCGTTTCCTGTGCTGCCGCGATGGCGGTCCTGGATGAACTGGAAGAAAAAGGCTTGCAGGACAATGCCGCGTCGATAGGCAAGCTGGCCTATGACCGCTTGGCAGCGCTTTCAGAAAAACACGACGTGATCGGCGATGTTCGCCAGAGCGGTATGGTATTCGGTGCGGAATTTGTGCGCGACCGCACCAGCCGGGAGCCTGCGAGCGACTATGCCGATCGGGTGGTCAACGAGATGCGCCGCCGGGGTATCATTCTCAGCAAGCTCGGCCGGCACAAGAACACGCTGAAGATCCGGCCGCCAATGCCCTTTGCGGCCGAACATGCCGACCTGCTCTTTGATACTCTGGACGATGTGCTTGCATCGGTGCCACGCAATGGCTGAGGGCATCGAGGACTTTCTGGCGTTCTGGGGCATGGGAACGGCGGACTTCAGGCTTGTTGCCGCGCGTGAGAACCGGGTTTTCAAGGTGAGCGACGGCGCTGAAGCTTATGCACTGCGCCTGCACCGTCCGGGGCTTCGCAGCAATGAGGAACTCAGGTCGGAACTCGTCTGGATGGCCGAACTCGGCCAAAACGGCATCAGCGTGCCGCATCCGGTTGCCTCGCAGAACGGCGACTTCCTGCTCGAGCTCAACGGCCGGCAGGCAAGCATGCTCACCTGGATGTCCGGCGCGCCTTTGGGCCGCACCGGGCAGCCGCTCGATCAGCCCGATCGAATGGGCGTTTTTTTCAGGCTCGGTCAGCAGATGGCCAGAATGCATGCGGTTTCTGACCGCTGGACACCGCCAGGCTGGTTCAAGCGGATTCGCTGGGAAAGAAACGCGCTTGTCGGACCGGATCCGCTCTGGGGCCGTTTTTGGGAAAACCCGGACCTCGACGCCGCCGGGCAGACCTTGTTGCACCGGTTCAGGCGTGTGGCAGACGCCAGGCTGAGAGAGCTGGACCAACTGCTGGACACCGGCCTGATCCACGCCGACCTGGTACGGGAGAACGTCATGGTCGACGGACAGGATCTGCATCTGATCGATTTCGACGACGCCGGTTACGGCTACCGCATGTTCGATGTCGCCACCGCGCTTATCAAGAACCGGCGCGAACCGGACTATCCTGATCTGCAAAGAGCGTTTCTGGAGGGGTATGCGACGGAACGTGAGCTGGAGGTATCGACACTCGATCTGTTTCTGGCCCTGAGAGCCGTGAGCTACGTCGGATGGATCATTGCGCGTCTTGACGAGGACGGCGGCCGCAGGCGCAGCAAGCGCATGATCTTGGACGCAACAGAACTCGCCGAAAGCTACCTTTCCTCTTCAAGTCACAAATCCTTGACGCAAATGGAGGTGTCACCATGAACAAAACCATCCTCTCGATCGGAACCTACGACACCAAGAATGCAGAGCTGGAGTTCATTCAATCCTGTATCGAGGAGCAGGGCGGTAAGGTTCTGACGATGGATGTGAGCGTGCTGGGGGATCCCGACAGTCCGACGGACATTTCCAAGCACGACGTCGCCCGTGCCGGAGGCATGACGATCGAAGAGGTAATTGCACAGGGAGACGAGAACAGGGCCTTCCGGGTCATGTCTCAAGGGGCCGCCGACCTTGTTACCGAGGCTTGGCGGGATGGCCGGATCGACGGCATGATCGCGCTTGGCGGCACCATGGGAACCGACCTTGCGCTCGATTGCGCGCAGGCATTGCCCCTGGGCGTGCCCAAGTTCATTGTTTCAACCGTCAGCTTCTCGCCGCTGATCCCGCCGGATCGGCTTGCACCTGACATTCAGATGATCCTTTGGGCGGGGGGGCTCTTCGGTCTCAACTCGATCTGCAAGTCGTCGCTGGCCCAGGCCGCAGGGGCGGTACTGGGAGCCGCGAAGGCCGCGCAGCCGCCGGACAATTCGAAACCGCTCGTCGGCATGACCTCGCTCGGCTCAAGCTGCCTGAAATACATGAAAACGCTGAAACCTGCGCTCGAACGAAGAGGCTATGAGGTTGCGGTGTTCCACTCCACGGGCATGGGCGGCATGGCTTTCGAGAAGCTGGCGAAGGAAGGGGCCTTCTGCTGCGTGATGGATTTCTGCCTGCAGGAATTCGGCAACCTCCTTGCCGGCTCGCTTGTCAGCAGCGGGGCGGACCGGCTGACCAATGCCGGACAGAGCGGTACGCCGCAGATCGTCGCGCCCGGAGCGCTCGATCTTGTCGACTTCGCCGGCTGGCAGGAGATCCCGCCGGATTATTCCGACCGGCCATTCCATGAGCACAACAGGCTCATCAAGAGCTCCGTCTTCAATGCCGATGAGCGCCGGCGCTGGGTTCACGAACTGGCCGAAAGGCTCGGCAACGCCAAGGGCGAAACGCAGTTCATTCTGCCGCTCGGCGGTATCGAGGAGTGGGATCGTCCGGGCCAGGAGGCCCACGATCCTGAAGGGCTTGCAGCCTTCATCGACGAAGCGCGCGCCGTGCTGCCGACCCGCGTTCGTGTTGTTGAGATCGACGCGCACATCAACGATGCCGTGTTCACGGAAACAGCGCTTGAAATATTCGACCGCTTGTGCTTCAGCTTGCATCCCCCGAATTGATGACACCGCTGTCCACCCAGCGGTCGAATATTTCAAGCGCTGTTTCCGTGAACACGGCATCGTTGATGTGCGCGTCGATCTCAACAACACGAACGCGGGTCGGCAGCACGGCGCGCGCTTCGTCGATGAAGGCTGCAAGCC
>JBCDEN010000690.1:0-2605 GCA_039179715.1 Pseudomonadota bacterium | reverse complement strand
GTGCGTTCTTGGAGCCGTCTACGTTGCAGAACGAGCGGCCTACTGGAGCGAAAACTGGAGCTATTCCGTGTTTTCCGGCATCCCCTCCGGTCCCGCAACGCTCTCCGTCGGCCCGGAGACCTTCAAGCTTCCCCTCGCGTATATCGCCACGGCTGAGCAACGCAGCATGGCTCAAGGCGGAATAACCAAGTTTTCGACGCTGAAAATTGGCATGTCATGGCCCGGACTGAAACCCGCCATGAACAGGCAGACATCGCAGCGTGACGGCGCGATCGGGCGCGTCTTGTCCCTTGAGCTTGAGCACAATCCCGATCGGGAAAGCATGAGGGCCCGGCTTGATCCGTTCTATCGGCGTCTGGCCCGCGGCGGCGAAGTGAATGGACCCGATGGCCTCAAGGTTCTGCAGCTGTCCGCGCTCGGATCTGCGAAAACCGACCAGATCGTGTTCGACCCGGCACGCCGCAACGGCTTCATTGCCCGCTGCCGCAGCACGGGACCTGCCGCTCAGCCCGTCTGCCACAGGGCCGTTGTGCTTTCGTCCGGTCTGGAACTCCGGTACCGCTTCAGCGAGGCGCTGCTTGGCGACTGGCGCAAGATAGACAACTCGATCGTCAGGAAGGTCGCCGGGTTCCGCATCTACTGAACGCCGGAACACGAAAAAGGCGGCTTCCATTTAGGAAACCGCCCCGCATCAATTTGCAATTGAAAGCCGACGTCAGACTTCGTCGAGATCGATTTCCAGGATCGCCATCTGGAAATTCCAGCTCAGGTCCTCGTCTTCATCGTCGCGGAAGATGACGCCGATGAATTCTTCTCCGATATAGACCTCGGCCGAGTCGTCCTTGCGCGGTCTTGCCCGCACCTGGATGCTCGGCAATTCGAATTTCATGCGCAGGTAAGCTTCGATCTTGCGGATTTCATCGGGTTTCACGGCGCTCTCCTTGTAAATGCCGTCTGCTATTTAGTCGCGCGGACCCTATAAGACCAGTCCTAAATGCCAAACCCTTTGTACAATCTTTCCCCCACATCCTTCGCGTAGCAGCAAGTGCTCAGCTGTCGCCGAGCAGTTGGTTCATGCTGCGCGCCGGTTCGGAGCATCCCGCCTTGCCGACAATTCTGGCCGGAACGCCGGCAACCGTCGTGTTTTCCGGCACATCGGAGAGCACCACAGACCCCGCCGCAATGCGCGAGCAATGGCCGATTTCAAGATTGCCGAGGATCTTGGCACCCGCCCCTATCAAGACGCCGTGACGGATCTTGGGATGACGATCACCGTCCTCCTTGCCCGTGCCGCCCAGCGTGACACCCTGGAGAATGGAGACGTCATCACCGATTTCAGCCGTTCCGCCGACAACGATGCTGGTGCCATGATCGATAAAGATGCCCCGTCCGACAGGAACAGCCGGATGAATGTCGATCTGGAAAACCTCCGACGCCCGGCTTTGCAGGTAGAGCGCAAAATCCTTGCGGCCCTTCCGCCAGAGCCAATGCGCCAGGCGATGCGTCTGCAGGCCGTGAAAGCCCTTGAAGTAGAGCACGGGCTCAAGGTAGCGGAAGCAGGCCGGGTCACGGTCGAAAACCGCAACGATGTCGACGCGGAAGATCTTGGCAAGCTCCGGCTCATCGGCAAGCGCTTCAAGATAGGTCTGCCGGATGAGAGATGCCGACACGACATCGCGCCCGAGCCTGTCACCCAGCCGGTGCAGGACGGCCTCTTCCAGACTGTCGTGATTCAGGACGGTTTCATAAACAAAGGAAGACAGGGCCGGTTCGGCGGCAACCATCTGCTGCGCTTCATCGCGCAATTGCTGCCAGACCGGATCATGGGTCGGAACGTGCTTCAGGCCGGACTTTGTAATCGGTGCCGACATGGCTCTCTCCTCTTCAAGCCGTCACAAACGCTACCCTAAAATAGGACTGTCGTCTGATATTCCAAAATGAAACTTGCTGATATCAGATATGAAGCCTTTTTATGAGAGCCAAATCGTTAAGATTTTCAACGAAGAACGATCTTGGCAATCACTTCTTGGAGACCAGACATGTCGAGCAACGCAATCCAGCCGAATCCCGTTTTGAACATTCACGGCATGGTCGCGGAGCTCGTTCTGAACGCACCGGAGCGCAAAAACGCGCTGTCTCTTGCCGCCTGGGAGCGCATTCCGGATGTGCTTCGGGAACTTTCGGCGGTTCCAGATGTCAGGGTGTGCGTCGTCAAGGGCGAAGGTGGCAAGAGCTTTTGCGCCGGTGCAGACATTTCGGAGTTCGACGCAATCCGATCGACGAAGGAGAGCGCCCTGCGCTACGATGAAATCAACGTGGCAGCCTTCACCGCGCTGAAATCCCTTGATATGCCCGTCATCGCAGCCATCGAGGGGCCGTGTCTCGGCGGCGGTCTCGGCCTTGCGCTTGCCTGTGATCTCCGGATTGCATCCAGAACCGCCTTCTTCGGAATCCCGGCTTCAAGACTCGGCCTGGCCTATCCCCCCGAAGCGTTGTCGGATCTTCTGGAGACCGTCTCTTCTTCCAGCGCAAAACGAATCCTGTTTACCGGCGACCGTTTCGCAGCGGAAGACGCCCTTCAGATGGGCCTGATCAACGAAACGGT
>JBCDEN010000231.1:0-6356 GCA_039179715.1 Pseudomonadota bacterium | reverse complement strand
CGGGTGCGGTTCTGCAGAAGGACGCAAAGGCTTCGCTTTCGATGATCCTGCGCAACTGGAAAGCATTGCGGATCAGCTCGAGATCGATGCTGAGAACCTGAAGCCCCCGCTTGGGGACCGTCCGGATCAGACCGTCCGCCTCAAGCCGTGGGATCATCTCGCGAATTGCCCCCAGCGGCATCCCGGTCAGCTCGACAAGCTCCCGTTGGGATACGATCTGCCCGGGCTGGATATCGCGCGCAAGCAGCTTTTCTGTGAAACTGGAGTACGCATCGTCGCGAAGGCGGCGTTCGGACCTGTTCATGCGGCCATGCCCCTTCCTTCCAGCGCCAGGATTTCGGACTTCTGCTCCGCCGTCAGCCGGGTGAGGGGCGCACGCAGGTTTTCCCAGACCGGATCACCCAATGCGTCAGCCAAGAGCACTTTCAGGGTAGGGACCACGGGCAGAGCCACGATCCGGTCAACGGTGCGTGTGAGCATTTCGTCTTCCGTGGAAGAGGCAAAGATGGTGCAGAGCCTCTCGGGGTAAAGATTGGCAACGCCCGTGATGGACCCGGAGCAGCCCATCGGCACGGCCCTGTGCAACAGGCGTTCGTCACCGACCAGAACCGGAAGCAACTTGCTATCCAGCAATTGCGCAGCGTTTTTCCAGTCCCCGGAACTGTCTTTGATCGCGATGATCTGTCCAGGGTACGTTTCCTTGAGCCTGCGGGTCAGCGCGGGTGAAATGCCGACACCCGTGACTTGGGGAATGTTGTAGAGGATGATTCCGGCGCGCGGATCAGCGGACCTCAGAAGCTCTGAGAACCACTGCAGCACGCCGTCTTCGTCCGCATTGCCGAAGTAAAAGGGTGGTGGCACCAGAAAGCGGGTGATACCGGCGCGCAGCCCCTCGTCAATCTGGGCGGCCGCATCCGCAGTTGCCGACCCGTAGACCCCGAGAACGATCCGGCCTGGCGACAAACCGGCTGCGATCAGGGCGCTGATCCCGGCATGTCGTTCGCTTGCGGCAACCGAGGCACCTTCGCCTGTGGTGCCGAACAAGGTCACACCCGCAACGCCTCTGCTCACGACCGAATTTGCGTGGCTGGCAAGCCGCTCGCCGTCAATGGAACCATCCGCCGAGAATGGGGTCAGCAACGCTGTCAGAATGCCAAATTGTGCCATCGGTTTCTCTGCATTGAACCCGCATATAATACATGACATTTTAACGTTGTACAGGCTAACATGTTACAGGTTTAATCAGGAGGAGTTGTCATGCCGACCGTTGTATGCGCCGGCCTGATCACGATGGATGCAGTCTACGATCTGACTGCTTTTCCTCAGGAAGGAAGCAAGGTCAGGGCGAATTCGGCCCGGCTCGTTCCCGGCGGCGGCGCGTTGCTGGCGGCATCGGCAATTGCCCGGCTGGGCGGGACGGCACGGCTTGCCGGGGCCGTCGGCGACGATCCCCTCGGTGTA
The DNA here is from genome assembly GCA_039179715.1 of Pseudomonadota bacterium. Lineage (GTDB taxonomy): Bacteria > Pseudomonadota > Alphaproteobacteria > Rhizobiales > Stappiaceae > Roseibium. Next base: position 4,895 of record JBCDEN010000231.1, on the reverse strand, counting down.
ACCCTGCGCGATGACCTGAAGCGTCGCGGCATTGACGACACCCTTGTTCAGACCGTCGAAGGAGAGGCGACGTCCCATTCGGCGGTGTTCGTCACCGCAGGTGGAGAGCGCACCATCGTGAATCAGAGATCGGATTGTTTGCCCGAGCTGGAACTCACGGGCGATGTTCCGGACCATGACGTCGTTCTTGCGGACACACGCTGCGGTAACATCGCCAGGGCGTTGTTCGAAGAGGCGCGGCGGCAGGGCAAGCCGGCGGTTCTGGACGGCGAGGCACCGCTGCCGCCGGATCTCTTGCCGCCCGTCAGCCACCTGGCGCTTTCCGAACAGGGCCTTGCCGGTTTTGGCGGCAAGTCGCTGGCCGCAATCGCGGTTGAGAACGGGTGCTGGGTCTGCGTGACACGCGGAGCCGCAACGGTTCAAATTCATGATGGCAGCGAACTTGCCCCGCCGCCCGTGACGGCCCTTGATACGCTGGGCGCGGGCGATACCTGGCACGGCACCTTTGCCTTTGCCTTGGGTAGTGGATTTGATGAGCCGGATGCGGTCAGGTTCGCCAACGCTGCCGCGGCACTGTTCGTGTCGCGGGCCGGAGAAGAGCGGTTTCCGACATTGAAAGAGGTCGAAGAAAAACTCGGCGCGTGAGTTGTCGCCGACCGGGAAAGCTGGCGCCAGCGCCGCGCCGGATCCGGGAGCAGATCGTGTTGTGGCCGGCTCACGAAATCCGGGCGCGCGCTACTGGTTTGGAAAATAGTCTTCGCAGCTGCCTTCGCGGTAAACATCGGCGGTACAACAGTGTAAACCGCCGCCAAAGGCGTAGGCATCGCGCAGCTCGACCTCAATGACTTCCATGCCCAGCTTGTCCATCTGTTCCGCCTGATAGACTTCGGATTTTTCGACACAGACGGTTTTGGGATCGAGGACCAGCACATTCATCGACAGCCAGACACTTGAGTAGCACAGCGGCGGCGGTGCGTTGTGGGCGGGTTGCGCGGCATCCACGATCTCCCAGCCGTTCGCTTCGAACAATCCGCGCTGCTCTGCGGGCAATCGCCGTTGCGGATTGTTCAGGATCAGTCCGGGCCGCAAGGGCGTGAATGTTGCGTCGATGTGAATGGGGTAGGGATCGCCGGGGAAATTCACGGTGTGGACGCGGTGGTCCGGGAAATGCCGGCGCAGCCACTCGATGCCTTTCAGGTTTGTCGTGAACCCGTGTTGAACAACGAGGTCCTTGCCGAAACGCAGGACGTCAGCCGCATCGAACAGCGGTTCTTCCTCCGTCGTGACGAAGAACCTCTCGGCAGCCCATTTGAGGCGCTTCTCAACGCCAATCTTCTCGGAAAGATAATCCGGATGGTAATCGGCATCGGTAAGCCGGGGCTTCGGGGCGGCTTCATGACGAAAATTCGGATCCTCGTCCCAATACCGTTGCAGAAGCGGGCGGTAATTCAGGTACTCGAACCAGCGGCAACGATAGGACATCGTCGCCTCCAGGATTTCCGAGCCGACGGTCAGAAGCACATCGCGCGGCGGCATGCACCCGAACTGGCTGTCGGTATGAAAATCTGGGGTGGTGGCGGGCAGGGAGTGGTCGATGGGCGTCGGCCGGTCGACCCTGATGCCGCGCGCCTCCAGCTGAGCCGCAAAGCTGTCCAGCAACTCATTGGCGCGATCGATCGTCTCCTGCGGGCGCCGCCCCCACTGTCCACGCATGTCGCTGTCTTCAGGGACTTTCGCATCCAGGGCCGGTTCTTCCGGCGGGATATGGCAATCATCGGCGCGGCCGATAATGACATGTTTCAAAGGATCCCATTCGTTCCAGCTACTTACGACCGTTTTGTTCATTCTTTCCTCCGCCCAGCAAGGGTCGCAGAAGATAGGAGTTTTCTGTCGTTTCGACAAGGCATGCCAAGACCGGAAAAGTCCTCGTTTCTGCCGGAAAAAATCCCGCCGGAAAACGGGCGTTTCCCTCGGCCCGAATTGGAAAGGTGGCCTGGTTCATTGGCGTATTCGGGTATGAGGGAAATGAAATCGCGGCGCTGGCCAGGCCCTCAAAAGACGGCATGTGCGCCGCGGTCGTCGGGCAGGTCGGAAACCGCCAGCTTGCGATAGTGTTCGGCCAGCGTGTCGGACCCGTATTCCGGCGTTGCGGCGGCATCGTAGATGCCGGTTCGTTCATCCCAGACCAGCATCGATTCTGTCGCGTAGTAGCGCCCGATACGGGCAAGTTCCGCCTTCTGGCCTGCGGTCGTCGAAAGCCGTCCCAACATCGACAGGCCGTTTATGATGCCCGACAGCATGGCGACCGGAACATGCCGGAATTTTGGTTGCTGATTGAGGGCCTCAAACAACATCCTGCCCTGGCTCAATGGCGTGATCGCCGGGCCAGGACCTCCCACGGGAAGGATCTTGTTCTCGCACTCGGGAGCGTAAACGCAACGGACAAGAAATCGTGCCAGATCCGCATCACTGATTGGCTTGCAAGCGGTGAGCTGTCCATCGCCGAAAACCAGGAACGGTTTTCCGTCCCGGACGCGGTTCAACTGGCCGGAGAGGGACTTGAAAAACGCCGTCGGCCGCACGATCGACCAGATGATCGGCGCTGGCTGCAATTCGGCTTCAAAGGTCAGCTTTGCAAACTGAAAGGCGAGCATCGGTTTCTGGACGCAAATGGCGGACAGATGCACATAGCGCGGAACACCAGCCTTGATGGCAGCTCTCAGGAGACGGCTGTTGAACTCGTAATCGACAAGCCAGGCGTCCTCCGGAACGCCGGTCCGCGAGGCGAGGCAGGAGATCACCGCGTCGCAATCATGGTCCGTGAGCAGTTCCGACAACGCGTCTTGTGTGAACTCGCAGACAACTGTTTCGCCAGGTCCGGACATATCGGCTCCGGGGCGGACCGGCGCGACGACCTTGTAGCCGGACTGATCCAGCGCCGTGCGGACCGCCCGGCCGATCGTACCCGTTGCACCGCACAGGAGGACCTTTCCCCTGTGACCATGCAAGTGTGATGATGAGCTGTCGCTTTGCATGACGTGGTGCCTTCGGCCTTGGCGGGCCGGATCTGCCGATCCGGCTTTGTCCAATCATGCACAAAATCACGATACATGCTCGTGTTGTCGGGAGACCTGCGTGACCCGGTCAGGTGTCTTCCGGCTGCCTGTTGTTCAAAAAGGCCCATATGTTGACGGTAAGCAGCTCCGGTTGCGTGGATTTCTTTGTTAAGCAATTGCCGTCAAGCTATAGTCTCACCACAGGAGAGGGGAGATATGCTAGGCGTCGTTTTCACTGAGTTTATGGAGATGGTCGAAGACAAGTTTTCTTTCGACGTCGCCGATGAGATCATGGAACTGTCCGGGGTTGGCAACGAAACCGGCTTCACAGCCGTGCAGGACTACGATCACAATGACATGGTCAGATTGGTCGCCGCGCTCCACAAGGTGACCGGCATCGATATCGACACCTTGATCGTCGTGTTCGGGGAACATCTGTTCGGTCGTTTTACCGTTACGCATTCGCATTTCTTTGAGAAAACGGAAAGCAGTTTGGATTTTCTGGAAAAAATCGAAGAATACATTCACGTCGAGGTCAAGAAACTCTATCCGAACGCGGAACTGCCGACATTCCTGTGCGACCGGGTCGATGAAAACAAGCTGGTCATGAATTACAGCTCCAAGCGGCCCTTCGGAGATCTTGCGCACGGGCTCATCCAGGGATGCGGCGCACATTTCAAGGAAAACCTGACGATCCAGCGGACCGATGAAAACGGTCCCATGAAGGTTCAGTTCGTCATCAGCCGGGAAGTCTGATGACCGAGAACCCGGAAGCAGCGAAGTGGATCAGGCGCTTTGAGAGGGAACGGGCCGCGCGCAAGGAAGCCGAGCGTCTTCTGGAGCGCAAAAGCAGCGAGCTTTACGAAATAAACCAGACGCTCAAGGCCACCCTTGCGCAGCTGGAACGCCAGGTTCAGGAGCGAACGGCGGAGCTGCAGTCCGCGATGCAGCAAGCCGTGTCGGCAAACGAGGCAAAATCGCAGTTTCTGGCAAATATCAGCCATGAGATCCGCACGCCCATGAACGGGGTCATCGGCATGATCTCTCTGCTGCAGGAAACCGGTTTGTCGTCCGAACAGCAACGCTATGCCGACGCCGTGCTTTCCTCCGGCGAGGCCCTTCTGACCATCATCAATGACATTCTGGACCTGTCAAAGCTGGAGGCAGGCCGCATTGATCTGGCCGAAGAGACTTTTGATCTGCGAAAGGCCGTCGATGGCGTCATCGAGATCCTGACGCCCGTGGCTGTCGCCAATGACACGGAAATGGCATGTCACATTGCACCGGCGGTATCGTCGAGGGTCATCGGCGACCCGGGCCGGTTGCGGCAGATCCTGATGAACCTTATCGGAAACGCGATCAAGTTCACGACGAAGGGGGCCGTCGTGCTCCGGGTGATGCCGGCCACCGCGGTTGAAGGCATTCGCTTCGAGGTGGAAGACACGGGTATCGGAATAGAAGCCAGCCGGCTTTCAAAGCTGTTCGACAAGTTTTTTCAGATCGATCAGAGCAATTCGCGCCGTCACGGCGGAACGGGTCTGGGCCTGGCGATTTCCAAGCAACTGGCCGAGCTGATGGGAGGTCAGATCGGCGTCGAAAGTCAGCTTGGCACCGGCAGTACCTTCTGGTTTCAGATCCCGTTCGCGTCCGCCCGGTCGGATACAGAAACGCGGGAGGAAGGCACGCAACACGCCCGCGGCCACGCCGTTTGCTTCAGTGCACTGGAACTCGTTGGCCAGGTGTATGGCGAAACGCTTCAGGATCTCGGTTTCAACGTTGCTCACGCCGGCTCAACGGAAGAGGTTCGACGCCTCCTGTCCGCACACCGATACGAAGCGG
>JBCDEN010000268.1:0-6045 GCA_039179715.1 Pseudomonadota bacterium | reverse complement strand
ACGCTGACGCTGCGGGGTGAAGCCATTTCCATGTCCTTCGGATTTGACCGGCTTGCTTCTCCTCCGCGTTGCGAAAGGCTTGAAAATGAACCACATTTCCTGCGCTTCCGCTCCTTGACGAGAAGCAAGCCGCCTCAAACCATTTCGGCCTCATTTATGAGTCCGTTCCCTAGCCCCATGTCTTTCCCGGTTTCAAATCACGCTACTGACGGTTGATCCCAAGGAATGAGCACGGCGCGCCCTTGTTTGTCCATCGGCTTCTTCCGAAGTGGTTATTGCATCCCGGATGGACGAAGGGTTTTCCACCCGGAATTGTGCGCAGTCAGCGTTTGCCGGCTTTGCGTCTGCCCCGAGCAACCTTCACGAAGCTGAACCCGAGCACGATCGCACCGACGGCCAGGGCAAGGTGAAACGGAGAGCTCAAGAGGTGGTGCACGGCATCTGACCAACCGGACATTTCATGATGGTCACCCGGATGCGCCAGGGCAGGTGAGGCGATCAGGGAAAGGGCTGCTGTGGTGATCAGGTGTTTCATTCTGCGATGTCTCCGGTTTTCAGTCTGTTCGTGAGGATGTCGATCAGGTCCATGTCGAGACGCTCTGTCAGCGAGACATAGGTGAATGTCATGGTTTCGCGCTCCGAAACCATCGATCCCGGAAACGGCATGTAGGCAAGTTCGCGCGAGGCGAAAGCAGGAGAGGCCGTTCCGATCTGCCAGTTCGAAACGATCTTTGCATCGACCAGATGCTGGACCAGACCGTCAGAACCCGCCTGATGAAACGGGACACCGGCCAGCCTCAGATAACTCGTCTTGTCGTCTGCAGACCGGAAGCCGTCGATGAAGCTGGTCGCAAGAGCCTGCAGTTCGTCGGCCCTTTCTGCATCGGATGCGCCGTGCACATGGGAATGAAGGTGATCCGCGCCCGCATGATTGTGGCCGTGATGGTGGTGGTGATGATGACCATGATCGTGATCGTGGTGATCGTGATCATGGGTGTGGGCGTGATGATGATCATGCGGCATCGGCTTACTCCACATCCGGACCGGCCGGGATAGACACCGGCTTGTCGATGATCGACTTGTGCGAGCCCATCTTGCCGTGTGACACAAGCGTACCGAGAACGTCGACAATCACCCGCGTTGCCAGCAATGCCGTGATGTCGGAACAGTCATAAGGTGGAGAGACCTCGACCACTTCGAGCCCGCAGATGCCTTCCTTTGCGACGAGCGAAACAAGTTCGAGTGCTTCCCTGGGCAAAAAGCCGCCCGGTTCCGGCCAGCCGGTTCCAGGGACAAAGCCGCAATCGACGCTGTCGATATCAAAGGAGATATAGACAGCATCCGCATCCTGCCAGGCAAGTTCAAGGGCCCGCGCGGCGGTTTCGGCAAGCCCGAGCTCTTCAACGTCGCGCATCGTGAAGATGTTGGTGTTGCGCTCACGGGCAATCTCGACACCCTCGCGCGGCACCTGCCACCCGCCGATGCCGATCTGAACAAGATTGACAGCCGGCACGTTGACCAGGTCCGTTGCATGGAACCAGGGCGTGGTGTGCATGCGCTCGTCGAGATCTTTCTCCTGGATATCGATATGCCGGTCGAAGTGAACGATGCCGATCCGCTTAGATGTGCATTCGGCAATGCCGCGTACGCACGGGAAGCCGATGGAGTGGTCGCCGCCAATCATGATCGGCAGGGCCCCGGACGAGGCCACATGCGAGACGGCCCGCGTGATCTGGTCGAAGGTCTTTTCGATATTCGCCGGGATCGTGAAGATGTCGCCGACATCGCACAGCGTCATCTGCTCGCGCAGATCGACGCCCATCTCGTAGTTGTAGGGCGTGTAGAGCGCCGAGATCTTGCGAACGCCCTGCGGGCCGAAACGGGTCCCCGGCCGGTAGGTCGTTCCGCCGTCGAAGGGAATGCCGATGATCGCAGCATCATAGGCTCCGACCTGGGTCACGTCTTCCACATAAGGCGCCTTCAGAAACGTGTTGATGCCGGCATAATGCGGCAGCTCTCCACGCGCGAAGGTTGGGATCGACTTGTCGGTCAGGCTGTCCGAGCCGGTGAGACCCATGCGCAGCGCCCACGCCTTTTCCTTGTCCCAGGCGGCACTCGGCAGGGTGCCTTCCTTTTCCGCCGCCTTCCAGCCACGCAGCTGCAGCTTGTCGAAGTCCGGGTGGTGTTGCCGTTCGGACGGCAGCCGCGTGGCGGTCCCGGCAGCCTTGTGCCGTGTCGTCGGACCGGAAAGATCAAAGAGTGTCATGGACGTTCCTCATGATGGCTTGGATTGTGAACTGTTGACTGGCTTGCAGTGCGGCCCGTGCCGATCGTTTCGGCGATGTCGTCCGGCTGGACCGAACTGCCGGAAATCTCGGGTGCCTGAAGCGGCAGGTCGTAGGTGATCGTGGCCCCGAATGCTTCGGGTGCCTGCGGGTCGTGCCGGATCTTGTCGAAGACGAGCAGCCGTGTGCCCAGCTTGAAGGCCTCGTGAATGTCATGGGTCACCATGAAAATCGTCATGCCGAGCTCCCGCCAGAGGTTGAGAAGCAACTCGTGCATGTCAACCCGGATACCCGGATCAAGTGCTCCGAAGGGTTCGTCCAGCAAGAGAATGCTCGGCTTCTTGATCAGAGCCTGCGCAATCGCAAGACGTTGCTGCATGCCGCCGGAGAGCTGAGCCGGAAAGCGGTCAGCGGCGGCGGCAAGCCCGATACGCTCAAGCAGGTCCTCAATGTTCGATAGAGCTGTCCGCCTTTGCGAGCCGAACAGTTTCCCGGCAAGACGCGAGGTTTCGAATTCCTGCGCCAGGATCAGGTTTTCGGCAACGGTCAGATGTGTGAACACGGAATATTTCTGGAAAACGATGCCCCGGTCGGGCGTCGGTTCTTCCGGCAAATCAGTGCCATCCAGCCGGATGGATCCGTGGGTCGGTTGCTCCTGCGAGAGCAGCATGCGCAGGAACGTGGATTTGCCGCAACCGGACGCGCCCACGATCGTGCAGAAGGCACCGGCCTCGACATCCAGATCGACGCGTTCAAGCACTGGCGTGCCGTCGTAGTACTTCGAAACGCCCTTTACGGAGAGCTTGCAAGGCGGTGGCGTCGTCATAGCGCGTCGCTCCCCAGATGGTGCCAGCGAAAGGCGCGCCTGGAAATCAGCAGCAATAGCCTGTCGAGCAGGAAGGCCAGGAGGGTAATCCACACGACATAAGGCAGGATCACATCCATGGCGAGATAGCGCCTGACGAGAAAGATCCGGTATCCGAGACCAGTCGTCGACGCTATGGCCTCAGCCGAGATCAGGAAGATCCACGCCGGCACCAGTCCCAGCCGGAGCGCCGTGATCAGTTTGGGAAGGACCTGGGGTAGAACAAGCCGGGTGATCATCTGCCAGACCGAAGCACCGAGCGTCTCCGCCTTGATGATCATTTCGCGCGGGATATCGAGAACGGCCTGTGCCGTCGAGCGGATCATGACCGGCGCGGTTCCGATCACGATTAGCGCGATCTTCGCCATCTCGCCAAGTCCGAAAGTAATGAAGAGGATTGGCAGGATCGTGATCGGAGGGATAAGGGAAAACGTCGCAAGATAGGGAGCAAGAGCGCTTCTTACATGTGGAATGAAGCCAATGGCGATGCCCAGGCACAGGGCCAGCAGTGTCGAAACCGCCATGCCCGTTCCAAGCCGCCAGAGACTGTCAAACGTATCGACCCACAACAGGAGGTCGCCTGACCGCCGGTCGGGAATGGCCGCCATGCGCCAGAACGCTTCGCCCATGCGTTCAATTGACGGCAGCAGCTTGTCGGCAGGGTTGTCCAACCGACGGTAATGGCTTGCAATCGCATAGGTGACGATTGTCGCAACGAACGGCAAAAGGCCGAGAGCGAGTGCTGTCACCCGGGACGGTTTCCGGTTGATGATGCGCATGAGAGGTCCTAGCGGCGTGCCTTCAAGCGACCCGGCCCTGGACAGGCCGGGTCATTACTGGTCCTGAACGCCTAGAGCGCGCCGTCCACGGCCATTTGCATGAAACTCGGATCGAACCGGAGCTTCACGTTGTTCGCGTCGCCATAGATGGAGCCGTCCGCAAAGGCCACGCCCACGAATTCGGGGCTGGGCGCACCTTCGCCCAGAATGCCCTTGTCATACAGAAACTCGGCAACGAATTTCATTGTGGCAGGGAGTTCGGCTGACTTTGTGAAGTCCACGGCCTCCGCGGGCGTATAAAACATCTTGGTGGTCGCCAGCTGTGCGTCATATCCGGCAAGATCCGTGCCCGAAGCCTCGGCCATGGCCGTGCGGGCGGCGATGCCTTCTTCGCTGTCGGACGACATGATCGTCATGAGTTCGTACCAGGCACCGACAAGCGCCTTGCCGAATGCGGGATTGTCCGCGAGGGTCTCCGTATTGACCATCATGACGTCGATGATCTCACCGGGGATACCTGAACTGTCGAACACCTTGGTGGCGTTGGGCTGTGCCTCGATCCCTGAAAGCAGAGGGTTCCATGTCACGACCGAGGTGACATCCGCCGTTGCATAGGCGGCGATCATGTCGGCGTCTGACGTGTTGATGACCGTCAGGTCCTTCTCCGACAGACCAACCGTGTCGAGAGCACGCGCAAGCAGGTAATGAGAAACCGACAGTTCGACAAGGTTGACGGTCTGTCCCTTGATATCGGCAAGCTCCGAATTGTCCTTCAGAATGATGCCGTCATTGCCGTTGGAATAGTCCCCGACGATCAGCGCGGTCGTGTCGACACCGCCACCGGCGGGGATCGAAAGCGCATCCATGTTGGTCATGGAGCAGCCGTCATATTCACCAGCTGTGTACTGGTTGATGGATTCGACATAGTCGTTGATCTGCACGATCTCCACGTCGATCTCGTATTTGTCCGCCCATTTTTTCATGATGCCGCTGTCCTGGAGGTAACCCCAGGGCATCCAGCCCACATAAATGGACCAGCACACCTTGAAGTCTTTCTTTTCCTCGGCGTGAACCGATGCAAAGGACAGCGGCACTGTCAACGCAGCTGCAAGAAGGGAAGCTTTGGCTATGGATTTCAACATTCGTGCGCGTCTCCTGTCTAAAGCCCGCAGGAATGAACCTTTGGGGCGTCAATCATGAGTTTCTTGCGCACGGCCGGGAGCAGGTTCGCGCGCGCGAAACCTCGTGCAGTAGTCTCCCGGGTTTTTGTCCCGCCGTGTCACCGGACTATGCAGGTCTTCGACCCTTGACGTCCGGTTTGCACCTCTTGGTCCTGCGTCATGGTTGACCGGATCCCTAGGCGCGCTGCACAACGTTGTCAAAGCAATCTGGGTGCCAGTTGTTCCGGAGGCAAAAATTAATTATTAAAAACAATATGTTGCAGAAGACATGCAATCGCGGCCCGACTGAAAGGCGATATCCGGAAGGCCGGCTCTGACTAAAAATCAGGCAACGATGAACACTTTTCAGCCAAGGCTTTCAAGGAAAGGGATCCGGACGGACAGTCCAGCTCAACCGTCACCGATTGCGGGCTGCCTGTGGTCGTTGACCTCGCAAAGGTCGGTCTCAAGCAGTTTGTCGATTTCGCTCTTGATATCCGTGCGACGGTCACGTTTTTCGTTAATCGCGCGCGTCGCCTCTATAAAGGCCGGCCCGAAGTCGTTTGTTCGGACAAACTCCCGCACAAGGATTTCAAGGTCCCAAATGGCGGTATTGATCCGTCTGAGTTCGTCGGTCTGCGATGACACCTCTGACGCCCTCGGGACTGAACAGAACACGATGGATCTGTATTCGGCCAGGGCTTCCTTGATGAACTCGAGCTTGCGCGCATCGGTGATCTTCTCGCGCTTGATCTCAAGGATCGTCAGCCGATCAAAGAATTCACCGTGAGATAGTGGGACACTTAGCGTCATATCTCCCAACCGGTTTATGTGACACGTCGGTTCATTAAGTACGAAACCCAAGAATCACGAGGATCGTCAAGCAGTTTTTTGAAAGGTGCTTAACACTTGAAAGGTGTATGTAAATTTAATTATACTCCTTTTGGTTGTATTTT
>JBCDEN010000641.1:0-2880 GCA_039179715.1 Pseudomonadota bacterium | reverse complement strand
GACGATCAGCTGGTCGAGATCCGGGCCGCAGAAACAGGGCATGGTCGGTTTGGAAACCGGCATCTGGATCGCTTCCAGAAGATTACCGTCGGGCGCGAAGCAGTTGAGCAGACCGGCGGAGACCCCGGCGCTCCAGTAATTGCCATCCGCATCCACGGTCGCGCCGTCCGGGCGGCCGGTCTCGTTGGTCTGCTGGGCATAGAGCATCTTGGAGCCGAGGGCGCCCGTTGCCGGGTCGAAGGCATAACACTCGATCCACCCCGGGGTTGAATCGGCGTGGTACATAAAAGTGCCGTCGGCGCTCCAGGCGAGGCCGTTGGAGCATTGCAGTTCGTCGCGGATCTCCTCCACGTTGCCCTTGCCGTCGATCCGGAAGAGACCGGCAATCGGAGCGCGCGGGGAGGCGGTGTCCATCGTGCCGATCCACAAGGCACCGTCCGGGCCGATCTTGCCGTCATTGAGGCGCGTACCGGGAACGTCCGCCTGCACCTCGGCGAGGACTTCGCTCTTTTCCGTCTTCGGGTCGAAGAGCAGGATCTTGTCCCAGACGCCGACGACAAGGCGGTCGTCGTCGGTCAGGCCGAAGGAACCGACCTCGTTGTCGAAATACCAGGTGGTGATGTCGCGCGTCGCCCAGTCCATCGACTGAATGGTGCGGCCCTGGATGTCGACCCAGAGAAGACGGTTGGCGCGTTCGTCCCAGGTCGGGCATTCGCCAAGCTGATAGGTTGTGTCGAGAAAACGGGTGATCGTGTGGGACACCGTGGCAGGATCCTTGAAGTGCCAAGCAATAAACGGAAGCGGACTATATAGCCGACTTCAGCCGCCGTCGAGACTGCAATCGGCCCTCGCGGTTCGGTGGCAGAAACGGCGCTTGCACGGGCGGCCCCGTCAAACCTCCGCTTCCAGCGGTATGGCCGTCCGTTTCACGATGGGCCGGATGGCGAAGGAGGATTTCATTCTCAGAACGCCCGGAAGCTGGGACAGGTGATCGCGGTGGATGCGTTCAAAATCGATCGGGTCCGCAGCGGTCAGCCGCAATATGTAATCGGCATCCCCGGCCATCAGGAAACACTCCATGATCTCGTCCGACCGTGCGACTGCGCGCTCAAAGCTTTCAAGCGTTTCCTTTGACTGGCCTGTCAACGAGATTTCGACAAAGACATCCATGCGGCGGCCGAGCTTGCGCTGGTCGAGCAGGGCGACGTAGTTCTCGATCACGCCTGCTTCTTCAAGGGCGCGCACGCGCCGGAGGCATGCGGACGCCGACAGTCCGACAACATCGGCAAGATCGGCGTTCGCGATCCGGCCGTCCTTTTGCAGCACATCGAGGATTTTCCGGTCGAGGCGATCGAGCTTCATTATGTTGCACCGCACATATTGCGTTAAACATTGTCCATCTTCGCAGAAAATGCGGCCTCTTTCCAGATTTGCGCAATCAAATTGTTTAGTTCCTGTTTTGGCGCCGTGGGAACGCAAGCACATTCGACCGCAAAAGGCATAGACTTAGAGGCAATCAATAACGCGTCCAGAGGAGACATGGTCATGCGCATTGGTGTGCCGAAGGAAATCAAGAACCATGAATACCGGGTCGGGCTGACGCCTGACAGTGTTCACGAGATGATCGCCCACGGGCACGAGGTGCTCGTTGAAACCAACGCCGGAGCTGGCATTGGCGCAAGCGATGCCGACTACCAGGCCGCAGGCGCAAGGATCCTCGGATCTGCGAAGGAAGTTTTCAACGCCGCTCAGATGATCGTGAAGGTCAAGGAACCGCAGGCGGTCGAGCGCGCCATGCTGCGTGCGGATCACATTCTTTTCACCTATTTGCATCTGGCACCGGATGCGGATCAGACTGCTGATCTGGTCAAGTCCGGCGCGACCTGCATTGCCTACGAGACTGTGGTCGACGCAAAGGGCGGCCTGCCGCTGCTGGTGCCGATGTCCCAGGTGGCCGGGCGCCTGTCTGTCATTGCCGGGGCCAAGGCGCTTGAAAAGGCACATGGCGGTTCGGGAACCCTTGTCGGCGGCGTTCCGGGTGTCGAGCCCGGCAAGGTTGTCGTCATCGGCGGCGGTGTTGTCGGATCGCATGCGATCACCATGGCGATCGGTCTTGGAGCCGATGTCACGGTTCTGGACAGAAACACAGCGGTTCTCGGCCAGCTTGCACAGACCTTCGGACCGTCCTTGAAAACGGTCTATTCCACGAAATCAGCCCTGGAAAAACACGTCCTTGAAGCGGATATGGTGGTCGGTGCGGTTCTGGTTGCCGGCGCGGCTGCGCCCAAGCTCGTGTCCAGGGATCTTGTCAGCCGCATGAAGGCCGGTTCGGTTCTGGTGGATGTTGCCATCGATCAGGGCGGCTGCTTTGAAACATCCAAGGCAACAACACACTCGGACCCGACCTACATTGTCGATGATGTGGTGCATTATTGCGTTGCCAACATGCCGGGCGCAGTGCCGAAAACCTCCACCTACGCGCTCAACAACGCGACGCTGCCCTTCGCCCTGGCGCTGGCCGACAAAGGCGCGAAGAAGGCGCTGCTCGACGACCCGCATTTCCTGCCGGGCCTGAATGTGATCGGTGGACAGGTGACCTGCGAGGCGGTTGCCGAGGCTCTTGGATATGACTATGTCGATCCGGCCACTGCGCTTGAGCAGAGCGATGCCAGCCGGGCTGCCTGAAGCCGCAAGTGCTGAAATGTTCCAAAGGCCGGTCATGTGACCGGCCTTTTTTGTTGCTTCAAACGGTCCGGGCGTTTCCTTTTGACGTCACACCAGCATTGCGTGGACAACCCTCTACATCTGTTTTAAAGGTCCAAGGACAAAGCAGGAGGAGACGCCGGGATGAATGGTGCGGAAGCGCTGGTTGAGACAATG
>JBCDEN010000051.1:0-11600 GCA_039179715.1 Pseudomonadota bacterium | reverse complement strand
CAAGTTTGTATGTTTGGCGAGACGGATGGACACCCTGAAGCCTGGGGGTTCTGGCGCCCTGCCTGTCCTCAGCGCTTGTATGCGGCGGCCAACTGGTTAGAATTCGGCTTCGGAGGCCGTCACTTGCAAAATCCCCAGGACAACCTGAAAGACATCGAAAGCCTGCTTGAATTCTATGGCAGTGCAGGTGTCGACTGTTTTCTCGGTGACGTGCCTGTCGATTGGGCCGAGGCGAGTGCACGGCAGGCGGCGCACAGGCAGCAGGCCGTTCAGGCACCGCGGCCATCGCAGAATACCGGCGCGCCGGTGCAGACCGGGATGCCCGGTCAAACCACGCCCGCGAATGCGCCGCGACAACCGGCTGCCGCGCCACAACGGCCGCCCGCAACCGCACAGGCGGCTGTCGTGCCGGACCGGGAAACCATCGCCTCGGCGCGCGACCTTGCCGCATCCGCCGCCACGCTGGCGGACCTGAAGGCCTGTCTGGAGACATTCGAAGGCTGCAATCTCAAGCTGACCGCAAAAACACTGGTTTTCGGCGACGGCAATCCCGAGGCGCGGCTGATGCTGGTCGGCGAAGCGCCGGGACGGGATGAAGACCTGCAGGGAAAGCCATTTGTGGGCCGCTCCGGACAACTTCTCGACCGCATGCTGACAGCGATCGGTCTGGACCGGGAGGCTGCCTACATCGCCAACGTGGTTCCCTGGCGCCCCCCGGGAAACCGCACTCCGACACCTCAGGAAACCGAAATCTGCAAACCGTTCATCAAACGGCAGATCGAACTGGTCAATCCGGATATTCTTGTGTTCCTTGGTGCGGCCTCCGCCAAGAACCTGCTCGGCACCCAGGACGGCATTCGCAAGATGCGCGGCCGCTGGATGACCTACACGCTTCAGGGCCGGGAAATTGCGGCAATTGCCACCTATCATCCGGCATATCTTTTGCGCAGCCCGCTTGAGAAACGCCTGTCCTGGCGCGACTTCCTGAGTATCCGGTCTCGTTTGGCCGACCTTTGACCGGCTCAACTTCCCATACGTTAACGCAGCTTTTAGGCTTCCGGTTGTAGGTTGGGATGCAACTGCAACGGAGGATGACTTGAGCAACAGTGGCGCTGTCAGAATTGCTGAAAACTGCGTGACGGCGCTTGTCGTGGACCTTGCTGACATGTCCTGTTTCGAAGCATCGGCAATCGACCTGAATGATACCGGCTGCTGGATCGTCTCCGACAAGGTGGACCTGCTCAAGAAGGAAGTCGGACTGCGTCTAGCCGGGTACGACAAGCTCGTGCGGGGTACCGTGATTGCCTATGGCGACAACGAGGCCAGGGTCAGTTTTCTGAAAGATGATCAGGCAACCGGGGAAAAGCGGCGCGAGGTCAGGCGGTCGGTCTGGATCAGCACCGTTGTAAGCGGCAAGACCAGCCCGTTCATCATCAAGTGCCGCATAATCGATGCGAGCCGATCCGGATGCCGTCTTGAAGCCGATGGTCTTGATCGCCTGCCGCAGGATATCGAAATTTCCATTCCCGGCCTCGACATGCCGATTGCGGCGAAAATCATCTGGCGCAGGGACGGACAGGCGGGTGTTCGCCTCAACTGGCCGTTCGATCCGACACCGGTTCTGACACCCGAATCCGTCTCGGCCATGCTGGACCGGGAACAGGAAAGGCTGGCGGCTGAAAAAGAGCCGAAAAAACCGAAGAAACGCATCAGCGCATTCGGATCGTGAGCTGCCGGCAGGACCGGCTTCAAGGCCATTCCTGATTTACCGTGCGCATGGTCGTTGCAAGTTCCCGATCGATACATATATCGGAAAGACCATCGAACTGTCGCAGGGCCTTTCAGCGTGCTTTCCAAAATCCGCAGCATTCTTCCAAAACGTTTCCGCAATGACAAACCGATCATCCCCGTCGTCCGCCTGCAGGGTGCGATCGGCATGCAGAGCCCGATGCGATCCGGGTTGTCGCTTGCATCAGCTGCCCTGCCGCTCGAAAAGGCATTCTCCATCAAGAAAGCGCCAGCCGTTGCCCTGATCATCAACTCGCCCGGCGGCTCGCCGGTACAATCTCGTCTGATCTTCAAGCGTATCCGGGATCTTGCTCGTGAAAACGAAAAGGAAGTGCTGGTCTTTGTGGAGGATGTCGCAGCGAGTGGAGGTTACATGATCGCCGTGGCCGGTGACGAGATCTTCGTTGATCCCTCATCCATCGTAGGATCCATCGGCGTGGTCGCCGCGGGCTTCGGCTTCACCGAACTGATCAAGAAGATCGGGGTCGATCGGCGCGTCTACACCGCCGGGGAAAAGAAGGTCACCCTCGATCCGTTCCAGCCCGAGGTGCCCGACGATATTGACTATCTCAAGAGCCTCCAGCTCGAATTGCATGAAACCTTTATCGATCTTGTGAAATCCCGGCGCGGAGACGTTCTTGGTGAAGATCCGGACCTGTTTACCGGCAAGTTCTGGACGGGACGCACCGCCGTGGAGTTGGGGCTTGTCGATGCGATCGGCGATCTGCGCGGCGTTCTGAAGGACCGGTTCGGAGACAAGGTCGAACCCAAGCTGATTTCCGCACCGCGCGGCCTGTTCGGCAGACGTGCTGCCGTCGGCATCGGCCTGAAGGGCCAGCGTTTGACCGAGGGGCTTGGTGAAGATCTGATTTCGGCGGTCGAGGAACGGGCGCTGTGGATGCGCTACGGCCTTTAAAAAGGCGCATTGGGCATATGATCTTGGGTCAGGTTCCGGCTTCTTTTATGAGTCCGTAACCAACAAGCGAGGGGTATGATATGACTGAACTGATTGGCGTGGCCGCGCTTGCTGTGGGCGGCTACTGGATTGTCCAGCGTGTCAAGCGCAAGATGGCTGAAGTCGAAAACCAGATTTCAAAAGCGGCGGCCAAGGCAGACCCGAGCGGCAAGGGCGCAAAACTGGTCCTGGATCCCGAAACGGGAAAATACCGCCCGATCAATTGAAGCCTGCCGGCGGCGCAACCGCCCCGCCGGAAGAGCTCATTCCGGATGATCGGCAAGAAACAGGCCCCAGCGGGCGTCGGTCTTTCTTGCCGCTGAAACCAGTATCCCCGCAACCAGCAAAAGCAGCAGCCCTTCCGACACGGGTCCTGCCAGCCAGATGCCGACCTCACCGAAAGTGTACGGCAGCACCACAAGCAGCGGCAGAAAGAAGACATAGGGCTTGACCAGGCCGACCAGGGCAGCCCTCTTTGCATCGCCGAGCGCCTGGAAAAATCCCCCGATTACGAACAACGGACCAGCCGCGAACATCAGCGCGATGTTGATCGGCAGGATCCTGGCAAGCTCTGCGACGATGGCGGGATCTTCAACAAACAGAAAACCGATCGGCCGGGCGAACATGCTCAAGACAAGCTGGACCGCAAGGCTGTAGAAAAGCGCCGTCAGGAGACCAAGCCGAAGCGTTGCATTGGTGCGTTCAAATGCGCCCGCTCCATAATTGTTTCCGATCATCGCCTGCAGGGCGTGGATCAGTCCGAGCAGCGGCAGAAACACGAATGTCATGATGCGTGTCAGCAGCCCGAAGGCGGCCACCGTCGTTTCATATCCGCTCGATCCGGCCAGTTGCAACGCCGCAAAGGTTGCCGCAGACCCGATCGCGATACCGGCGAAGTTGAGGCTCTGCGGCGCTCCAAGCGCAAAAATCGGCCGCCAGCGGGATGTCCAGGAGGTTCTGAACAGAACAGAAGGCTTCAGGTGGCTGTCTGCGCGCAGCCGGAACCCGATGATGACAAGCAGCGACAGAAGCTGCGCAAGGGCGGTTCCGATGGCTGTTCCCGCAACGCCGAGATGCAGGATCACGACGAAGACGAAATTGAGCGCGATATTGACCAGCGACACAAACAGGCTGACACCGGCCATCTGCATCACATAGCCTTCGCTGCGCAGCGAATCCGACTGGACCGACAGGACAAACAGGAGCGGCGATGTCCAGGCGGTGATCGCCATGTAGGTGTAGGCCATGCCCGCAATCGCTTCGGAACCCTCGGTGGCGATCAGGATGAGCGGGTATCCCGCAACCGAAAACACCGCTGCCGTCAGGATGCCGATCCCGAGCGAGAGACCATGCGCGCCAGCAAAGACGCGTTGTGCGTCCGTAAATCGTTCGCCTCCCAGGTCGCGCGCCAGAATGCTGGACATTCCGCTTGAGATCAGTGTCGCGGTCGCAACGAGTATCATGTAGGCGGGAAACATGAGCGTGACCGCGCTCAGCGCGTCCGGTCCGACGAAGCGGCCGAGAAAAAGCGCGTCGGCGACGGTCAAAAGACCGTTCATGCTCATGACCAGTATGATCGGCAGAGCGGTCTTCAACAGCGTGGGGACCAGCGGGCCTTGCGTATAGAAATTCGTCCGGGACGTGTCGGTCGACATTCCGTTCTCCAGGTGCAGGCATTTCGCGGGAAGGGAAGTGCTCGCATTGCCACCTGAGCGAAACGCTTTTGCGGAACGAAACCGTCAAAACCAGTTCTTCACCAGGACCAGTGGTCTGCGAGCGGCCGGCGTCTGGAGCCGCGCTGTTGGTAATGGAGGGCATCCGCAGCGTCAAGCCTTTCAATTGCAGCTTAAGAGCCCTGTCCGTCGGTCTGTCCGCGCGACAACACATTCATGCCTGTCTTGACCTTGCCACTTCGTCGTGGCACCTGTCGGCCCGCGCGGTGGAATGGCCCGCCGCGAAATGCCACCTGCGGATAAAAGTCATGTCGACGGACACATTGCCGGCGCATATGCGCCCGGAAAACTCATTTCAGGGCCTGATCCTGACACTTCAGCGTTTCTGGGCGGACCAGGGCTGCGTCGTTCTGCAGCCGTATGACATGGAAGTCGGAGCAGGGACATTTCACCCGGCGACCACGTTGCGCTCGCTGGGGCCGCGCCCCTGGCGTGCCGCCTATGTCCAGCCCTCGCGCCGGCCGACCGATGGCCGCTATGGTGAAAACCCCAACAGGCTGCAGCACTACTACCAGTTCCAGGTGATCCTGAAGCCGTCACCGGACGATTTGCAGGACCTCTACCTGCAGTCGCTCTATGCCATCGGCCTTGATCCGAAACTCCACGACATCCGGTTCGTTGAGGACGACTGGGAAAGCCCGACACTGGGGGCATGGGGCCTCGGCTGGGAATGCTGGTGCGACGGCATGGAAGTTTCGCAGTTCACCTACTTTCAGCAGGTTGCCGGTTTCGAGTGTTCCCCTGTTTCCGGTGAACTCACCTATGGGCTTGAACGCCTCGCCATGTATATCCAGGGCGTCGATAACGTCTATGAGCTGAACTACAACGGCATGGATGGCGATGCCAGGGTGACCTACGGCGATGTCTTCCTGCAGGCCGAGCAGGAATATTCCCGTCACAATTTCGAGCACGCCGACACGCAGATGCTGTTCCGCCACTTCAAGGACGCGGAAAACGAATGCAAGGCTCTCTTGGACGCCGGTTCAAAGGCCAGAAACGAGGCCGGAGCAAGCGTCCACCAGGTCGTGCTGCCGGCCTATGACCAGTGCATCAAGGCCAGCCATGCCTTCAATCTGCTCGATGCGCGCGGCGTGATTTCCGTGACCGAGCGCCAGAGTTACATTCTGCGCGTGCGCGAACTTGCCAAGGCCTGCGGAACGGCATTCCTGGAAACGGAAGCCGGCGGCGTCGGCTATCACAACCAGGCCGCCGAATAGGGACATCGGCTCTCAAAGCCGTTCGTTGACGCTGTCAGTCTTGACGAGCCGTGCCACGGGCACGGTTTTGCACTGTCATGTGTGGGCTAATGCGGGTTTTGCGGGTCTGGCAGGATGACATGTCCACCGCCAGACGTTAGCCTCCGGGTCGTTCTTTAAGGAGGATCCGCACGTTGTCCTGGATTATTCTCGCGCTTTTGATCGCGCTCTCCGTTTTCGCGATTTTTCTCTATAACTCGCTCGTCAAGAAACGGCAGATGGTTGAGGAAGGCTGGAGCGGCATCGACGTGCAGCTCAAGCGGCGCGCGAACCTCATTCCCAATCTGGTGGAAACCGTCAAAGGCTATGCCGGGCACGAACAGGAAACGCTCGACGCGGTGACCAAATTGCGGGCATCGGTCGGATCCGTGCCGAGCGGTGATGTCGCCGGGCGCGCCAAGGCAGAGGGCGCACTCGGCCAGGCGCTCGGGCGCCTGTTCGCCGTCGCCGAAGCCTATCCCGACCTGAAGGCCAGCGAGAATTTTTCCGATCTACACAATTCGCTGGACGAAATCGAAAACGCGATCCAGATGGCGCGGCGTTACTACAACGGCGCAGTGCGCGGCCTGAACGTTGCGGTGGAGAGTTTCCCCTCGAACCTGATTGCCAACCAGTTCAAGTTCGAGAAGGCCGAATATTTCGAGATCGAGGACGAGGCTGACCGGGCCGTCCCCAAGGTTGAATTCTAGGGGGCATCTCCATGAGGATTTCATCGGTTGTTGCCGGGATGTTGCTTGCGGTCTTCTTTTTGGCCGGAGCTGATACCGCATCTGCGGAAGAACGCATCCACCGGTTTGTCTCCAATGTCGAGGTCGCGGAAAGCGGCCTTCTGACGGTGACGGAAACCATCAGCGTCCGCGCGGAAGGGAACCAGATCAAGCGTGGGATTTTCCGCGACTTTCCCTTGAGGGCCGAAGGCCCTGACGGGCGAACCTACCGCGTCGGCTTCAAGGTGTTGTCGGTGCTTCAGGACGGGCGGGAAGCAAGCTATTTCGAAAGAACCAGCGGCGACGGCGTGCGGATCTATATCGGCGACGAGAATGTCTTTCTGCAGCCCGGCGACTACACCTACACGATCGAATACGAAACCGACCGCCAGATCAGGTTCTTCGATGACCACGACGAGGTCTACTGGAACGCGACCGGCAACGAATGGATCTTTCCGATCGACGAGGTCGTTGCACGGGTCATCCTGCCGCCGGGAACACGGGCGCAGGACTGGACCGCCTATACCGGAAGCTTCGGCGAAAGGGGCCGGGACTATGAAGCAAGCCTCGGCGAAGAGGGCCGGGAAGTTATCTTCACCACGACCCGGAGCTTGCGTCCATACGAGGGGCTGACCGTCGTGGTCGCGATGCCCAAAGGGGTGGTCGCCGCACCCACGGAGACCGAACAGCTCGGGTATTTTCTGAACGACTACCGGTCTGAACTTATCGGCGGGGCAGGCGTCCTGCTTGTTTTGTTCTACTATCTGATGGCCTGGCTGTTCGTCGGGCGTGATCCGGCGAGCGGAGTGGTCTTTCCGCGTTTCAAGGCACCGGCCAATGTCTCTCCGGCGCTTGCCAGATACGTGTCGACCCGCGGCTTCAGCGACGGCGGATGGGTTGCGCTCGCCGCGGCGAGCCTCAATCTTGCCGTCAAGCACCGGCTTCGGTTTGACGAAAAGGACGGCGACATGGTGCTGGAACTCGACGACGCGCTCGGCACCGGCACGGGCGATTTGCCGAAGGGAGAGGCGGCCCTCGTCACATATCTGAGCGGGCGGGGCTCGCCGCTTCCGATCGACAAGAACAACGGCGGTGCGATCAAGGCGCTGGGAAGCAAATTCAGGAGCGCGATCGAAAAGGAAAGCCGGAATGTCTTCTTCAAGACCAACCGATCGTTTCTGGTCCCGGGCGCGCTCCTGAGCATCGCGGTGATCATCGGGCTGTTCGCCTTCGGCCAGATGCCGCCTGACCAGATGGAGTTCGCCTTTCTTTTCATGGTGCTGTCGATCTTTGCGGCCGCCTTCTCCGTCAACATCGGCAAGGCCGTGTTCCGTATTTCCAACATGCAGCTCAAAATGGCGCTGATTTTCGCCCTGTTCATTGCTGCCATGATCGGCACAGGACTGCTGGCGAACAACATTTCGGGCGGTGTCCAGACGCTTCCGATCCTGCCTGTCGTCGCAGCCGCCCTGATTGCGCTGAACGTGCTGTTCTTTTTCCTGCTCAGCGCGCCAACCGCGTTGGGTCGACAGGTGCTCGATGAAGTCGACGGCCTGAAGCTTTACCTCTCCGTCGCCGAGCAGGAACGGCTCAACATGACCGAGGCGCCGGACATGAGCACCGTGCATTTCGAGGAGTTGCTGCCTTATGCGGTGGCGCTTGGTGTTGAAAAGCCGTGGTCCAATGCGTTCGAGGGCTGGCTGTCAACTGCGGCTGGAGCCGCCGCTGCAGCAAGCTACCATCCAAACTGGTATAGCGGGCGCACCTTTGACTCTCACCGTGTTTCGCATTCGCTGTCCAGCACTACGAGCGCCATGGCCCAGTCGTTCAGGTCATCGCTTCCTGTCCCGAAATCGTCGAGTTCCGGTTTTTCCGGTGGTTCTTCCGGAGGCTCGTCCGGCGGTGGCGGCGGTGGTGGTGGCGGCGGTGGCTGGTAAACGGCGCGGCGACTTACCGGCCGGGCGGTCAGGCCACGTTCGAGTTTTCGGAAAAGGGCAGGCGACCGCCTTCCTGTGTCTCCAGGAGGTTTTCCGCGTCTTCGGCGGAAACAGCTTTGGCGTAGAGAAAGCCCTGACCGTAGTGACAACCGCTTGAACTCAATGCGGAATGCACGGCGTCGTTCTCGATCCCTTCGGCCACGGCGTCAATTTCCAGTCCCTTCGACAGGACCAGGACCGCTTCAACGATCGCACCGCACTGTTTGTCCGTGAGCATGCGCTCCGTGAAGGACTTGTCGATCTTGACCTTCTTGATCGGAAAGTCACGGAGGTAGCTCAGCGAGGAATGACCTGCACCGAAGTCGTCCAGCGCGATTGTGATACCCGTCGCGGTCAACTCTTCCAGAATAAGTCTTGCCGCCTCCGGGTTCTTGACCAGCGACGTCTCGGTGATTTCCAGAACAAGCCGGTCGGCCGGATAGCCGTAACTTCCGAGGATCGTCTCGATCTGGTCCGGCAAGGCCGGGTCCTGCAGCTGCACAGGAGACAGGTTGAAGGAGAGATAAAGCTCCTCCGGCCATTTGGCGGCCGTTTCGCAGGCAGTTGCAAGCAGGTGCCGCGTCAGTTCGGAGATGATGCCGCAATCCTCGGCGATCGGAATGAATTGCAGCGGCGGCACATTGCCAAAATCGCTGTCTGTCCACCGCGCTAGCGCTTCGAAGCCGGCGATGCGTCCGCTGTTCATGTCCAGAATGGGCTGGTAGTGAACCTTGACGTCCTCGACTTCGATGGCGCGCCTCAGCCTTTGCTCCAGAAGCGTCCTGTGCAGGATCGAGGCGTCCATGTCGACTTCAAAGAAACGGTAGGTTGACCGGCCGGAAGACTTCGCCCGGTAAAGGGCAATGTCGGCGCGTCTGAGAAGCTCCGTGACGGCATGTCCGTCATGGGGGTAAAGCGAGATACCGATGCCGGTGCCGATCGAGATCTGGCGTTCGCCGATCTCGAACCGGTCGCTGATACGCGTCAGCAGACGGCGCGCGAAACCCGACACTTCGCTCTTGTCGGTGAACACGGGCGACACGATCGCGAATTCATCCCCGCCAAGACGTGCGACGATGCCCTCATTTCCAACCGTTTCGGCAAGTCTTTCGGCGAAGCTGCGCAACAGGTTGTCTCCGAATGCATGTCCGTAGACGTCGTTGATCGGCTTGAAGCCGTCGAGATCCAGCATCATGATGGCGCGGAAGCTGCCGTCTTTCACCTCGCGGCTGAGATCGGAAAAGGCCTCGAGCAGGCGGCGGCGGTTGGGAAGACCTGTCAGGGCGTCGTGCTGGGCCAGGGCCAGAGCCTTGGAATGCTCCGACGAACGGGTATTCAGTTCGCTTCTCAGCTTGCGGGTGACCCAAAGGCCGTAGAAGAGACCGATCAGGGCAAAGAAAAGGAACACACCTGCGGCTGCGTCATAGAGCAGATGGCTTTCATCTGGGTGCCTGTCTTCCAGGATATGAGGAATTAAACCGAAAACCGCAAAGCTGAAAGCCGCCGCGACGAAAATCGCGGCAATTGAACGTGCCAACAGTCGGACGCCTGCAGCTTCCTGATTGATCACTATCTCGTCCTGATACTTCGTGCTGCTCTACCAAATGATGAGCATTGCATGTATTTCTTGAAGAAGAGTGAAGCATAACTGTGAACTGCTAATGCTATTTTTGCCGATGCCGGCATCGCCGCGTTATCTGGAAAAGGGGTGACAAGCGCACCTTGAGTTGCTAACGGACGCTCAGCTATTTCCGGAAATCCCTTCCAAACCCGAAGGCGTAAAACTCCATGCCCGATCTTCTGCTTGAACTCTTCAGCGAAGAAATTCCGGCCCGCATGCAACGCAAGGCGGCCGAAGACCTGAAAACGCTTGTCACCAATGCCCTGGTGGATGCGGGCCTGCCCTATGAAGGAGCCAAGGCGTTCGCAACCCCGCGTCGCCTGGCATTGCATGTTGCCGGCGTCCCGGTCGGGTCTGCCGCAACGCGCGAGGAACGAAAAGGGCCGCGTGTTGGAGCGCCGGAGAAGGCCGTGGAAGGATTCCTGCGGGGTGCCGGTCTTGCCTCGATCGAGGAAGCCGGCATTCAGAACGATCCGAAAAAGGGCGATTTCTACGTCGCGGTCATCGAGAAACCTGGCCGGACCGCAATCGATATCATCGCGGACTTCATGCCCGGCATCCTGCGCGGGTTTCCCTGGCCGAAATCCATGCGCTGGGGCACGACAACGACGCGTTGGGTGCGGCCGCTGCATTCGATCGTCGCGACATTCGGACCCGAGACGGAGGAACCCGAAATCGTTCCGTTCGCGTTCGACGGCATCAAATCGGGACAAATGACGCGCGGCCACAGGTTTCTTGCCGACGAGGCCTTCAGGGTTCGGCGCTTCGACGACTATGCGCCCGGTCTGGAAAAACACAAGGTTGTTCTGGATGCGGACCGGCGCAAGGACATGATCTTGAACGACGCCAAGGACCGGGCGCTCGCGCTTGGGCTCGAACTGGTCGAAGACCCCGGACTGCTCGAAGAAGTGGCCGGGCTCGTTGAATGGCCGGTGGTGCTCACTGGCAGCTTCGACGAGGACTTCCTTGCAATCCCGGACGAGTGCATTCAGCTCACGATCCGCGTCAATCAGAAGTGCTTCGTGCTGAAGGACCCGAAGACAGGGCGTCTCGCCAACAAGTTCGTTCTGGTCTCCAACATCGTTGCCGAAGATGGCGGCAAGCTGATCGTCGCCGGAAACGAGAAGGTCATCCGCGCACGCCTCGCCGATGCCCGCTTCTTCTGGGAAACGGACCTGAAGACACGGCTTTCAGACAATCTGCCGAAACTGGACGAGGTCAAGTTCCACGAAAAGCTCGGCAGCGTCGGTTCCCGGATCAAACGCCTGGTCTCGCTTTCAGGGGATCTGGCTGAAGGCGTCGGAGCCGACAAGGCCAAGGCGGAACGGGCCGCCGAACTGGCCAAGGCCGACCTTGTGTCCAACATGGTGTTCGAATTTCCCGAGTTGCAGGGCCTGATGGGCCGCTATTACGCGTCCGCTCAAGGAGAGGACGCCTCTGTCGCGCTGGCAATCGAAGAGCACTACAAGCCGCAGGGGCCGAGCGACAGCGTGCCTTCGGACCCGGTCGCCGTCAGCGTCGCCCTTGCCGAGAAGCTGGATCTTCTGGCGGGCTTCTGGGCGAT
>JBCDEN010000301.1:0-5708 GCA_039179715.1 Pseudomonadota bacterium | reverse complement strand
CGGCACCACGCTCGTCTGCGGCTTTGCACATATTCACGGCATGCCGGTCGGCATTGTCGCCAATAACGGCGTGCTCTTTTCCGAAAGTGCGGTCAAGGGCGCGCATTTTGTCGAGCTCTGCTCCCAACGCAAGGTGCCGCTGGTGTTTCTGCAGAACATCACCGGTTTCATGGTCGGGCAGAAATATGAAAGCGGCGGCATCGCCAAGGACGGGGCAAAGCTGGTCACGGCGGTCGCCACCACCTCGGTTCCCAAGATCACGATGCTCGTCGGCGGATCGTTCGGCGCGGGCAATTACGGGATGTGCGGCCGGGCCTATTCGCCCCGTTTCATGTGGACATGGCCGAATTCGCGCATCTCCGTCATGGGCGGCGAGCAGGCCGCGGGCGTGCTGGCGACCGTCCGCCGCGACGGCATTGAACGCAAGGGCGGCAGCTGGTCGGCGGAAGAGGAGCTGACCTTCAAACAGCCCATCATCGACCAGTTCGAGGAACAGGGGCACCCGCTCTATGCCACGGCCCGTCTCTGGGATGATGGCATCGTCGATCCGCGCAAAACCCGGGACATACTGGGGCTGTCGCTGTCGGCGTCTCTCAATGCGCCGATCGATGACACCCGCTTCGGCCTCTTCAGGATGTGATGCGATGAGCCGGATCGAGACGCATGTCGGTGACATCACCCGGCTGAAGGTCGACGCCATCGTCAACGCGGCCAATTCTTCGCTGCTCGGCGGCGGCGGCGTCGATGGCGCCATCCACCGGGCCGCAGGGCCAGAGCTCCTGGCAGAATGCCGGACACTCGGCGGTTGCGAGACCGGGAACGCCAAGCTCACCGCCGGCTACGATTTGCCGGCAAGGCATGTCATCCACACCGTTGGCCCGGTCTGGCAAGGCGGCCATAATGGCGAGGCCGGACTGCTCGCCAGCTGCTACGAAACCAGCCTCCGGCTTGCAGCGGCCAACGCCTGCAAGACCGTTGCCTTTCCCGCGATCTCAACCGGCATCTACGGCTATCCCGCGGAGCTGGCTGCCGAAACGGCTGTCAAAACCATTCAGGACACACTCACCGAGCTGCCGGAAATCGAAACGGTTACGCTGGCCGCCTTCGATGAAGCGGCGCTTGCCCATTTGCTGAACGCGCTGAAGAGGAACGAAGACTGATGTTCAAGAAGATCCTCATAGCCAATCGCGGCGAGATCGCGTGCCGGGTCATCGGGACGGCGAAACGGCTCGGCATCCGCACAGTCGCGGTCTATTCGGACGCCGACGCCAACGCCAAGCATGTCGCCATGGCGGACGAAGCCTTTCGGATCGGTCCGGCACCGGTGGGCGAGAGTTACCTCAAGATCGATGAAATCATCGAGGCTTGCGTGAAAAGCGGCGCGGAGGCGGTGCATCCGGGATACGGCTTCCTGTCCGAAAACCCGGATTTCGTCGAGGCGCTCGATCGCGCGGGCATCACTTTCATCGGCCCGAGCGCCAAATCCATTCGCGCCATGGGTCTGAAGGATGCGGCAAAGGCCCTGATGGAAAAGGCAGGCGTGCCGGTCGTCCCCGGCTATCACGGCGACAACCAGGATGCGGACTTCCTCAAGGCCCGGGCGCAGGAGATCGGCTACCCCGTCCTGATCAAGGCCCGCGCGGGCGGTGGCGGCAAGGGCATGCGCCGTGTCGACGATCCGCAGGATTTTGACAGCGCGCTCACCGGTGCGCAACGTGAAGGAGAGGCAAGCTTCGGAGACGGGCGTGTCCTCATCGAGAAATACCTGACCAAGCCGCGTCACATCGAGATCCAGGTTTTCGGCGATACCCACGGCAATGCGGTTCACCTGTTCGAGCGCGACTGCTCTTTGCAGAGACGCCACCAGAAGGTGATCGAGGAAGCCCCGGCACCTGACATGCCGGATGAGATGCGTGCAGCCATGGGAGAGGCAGCGGTGCGCGCTGCAAAGGCAATCGATTATGCCGGTGCGGGCACGATCGAGTTCATCGCCGACGTGTCGGACGGATTGCGGTCCGACCGGTTCTTCTTCATGGAAATGAACACCCGGCTTCAGGTCGAACATCCGGTGACGGAACTGATCACGGGGGAAGACCTCGTCGCGTGGCAACTGCGTGTCGCCTCCGGTGAAGCGCTGCCCCGGACGCAGGACCAACTCTCCTTTTCCGGCTGGGCATTCGAAGCCCGGCTCTATGCGGAAGATGTGCCGAAAGGCTTCCTTCCTGCCATCGGCACGCTGGAGCATCTGGCGCTTCCCGAAGCCATCGCCCGCGTGGAAAGCGGTGTTCGGCCGGGCGACGGGATCACCCCTTATTACGACCCGATGATTGCCAAGATCATTGTCCATGGGCCAACGCGGGACGCGGCCCTTGGCAAACTTCTGGCGGCGCTTGAGGCAACGGAAGTCGCCGGATGCGTAACCAACGCCGCCTTCCTGTCGGCGCTTTGCCGCCATGCCGGATTCTCAAGAGGCGATGTCGACACGGGACTGATCGACCGGGATCTGGCCGAACTCGTCGAAGAACCGGACGTTCCTGAAGATGCCGTCGCGCTTGCAGCACTTGCCGCCCTCGGGCTCACCCGGCCGGCAGCAGGCAACGATCCGTTTGAGACACTTGCCGGCTGGCGGATCTGGAGCGCATCGCGGCAATTCGCTCTTTTGGAAATCGCGGGCGACCGGCAGGAGGTCGAAGTCCGTGCGCTGGGAAACAGGCGCTTCGCGGTGCACCTCGATACATGCGTCAAGACCTATGAGGTCGTCCGGGTCGACGGTCCTGCGCTGACCTATGACTGTGACGGTCACCGTGCCCGCGCCAAGGTCATTGCCGGCGGCCAGGAGCTGACCGTTTTCCAGAACGGGCATGCCTTTTCGATCGGCCTGCCGGACAGGCTGAGTGGGGACGAAGATGCGGCCGGTGCAGGTGATCAGGTGATTGCACCGATGCCGGGTCTTGTGAAAGTCGTCTTCGCGGATGCCGGTGAGGAAGTCGCCAAGGACCAGCCGCTGCTTATCCTTGAAGCGATGAAGATGGAACACACGCTGAAGGCCCCGCGTGACGGCATTGTTGGTGACCTGCTCGTTACGGAAGGTGAGCAGGTGACGGATGGCACCGTTTTGCTGGCACTCAAGGAGGAAGCCGATGCTGCCGCATGACGCATCGAGCTACGCGGATCTTCGAGCGCGTTTTGACTGGGACATTCCCGAACGCTTCAACATCGGCACGGCGATCTGCGACGCCTGGGCGGACCGGGACCCGTCCCGCGACGCCCTGATCTATGTTAAGGAAGGCGGCGATACCGCAACCTACACCTATGCGGACCTGAAAAGACTGTCCAACCAGCTTGCCAATCTTCTGGTCGCCTCCGGCGTTCAGCCGGGAGACCGTGTCGGCGTGTTGCTGCCGCAGCAGCCCGAAACGGCCTATGCGCACATCGCGGCTTTGAAAACCGGCGCGATTTCGATCCCGCTCTTTACCCTCTTCGGTAGGGAAGCGCTCGAATACAGATTGCGCGATTCGGGAACGAAAGTCGTCATCACGGACAGGAGCGGCGCTGCCAAACTGGAACCCCTCAGAGACCGGTTGCCGCATCTGAGCGCCGTCTTCTGTGTTGACGGTGAAGACAGCGGAGCTGATGATCTTGCCAGCCACATGGCCGGGCACATGACCGAGTTCAAAGCCTTCGACACAGGACCGGACGATCCGGCGATCATCATCTATACGTCCGGAACCACCGGCCAGCCGAAAGGGGCGCTGCACGGTCACAAGGTGCTGCTCGGCCACATGCCCGGCGTGGAATTGAGCCATGATTTCCTCGGACAGCCCGAAGACCGCATCTGGACCCCCGCGGACTGGGCCTGGATCGGCGGTCTGCTTGATGTTCTGATGCCGGCCCTCTATCTCGGCGTGCCCGTTGTCGCCTGCAGGTTCAGGAAATTCACCGCCGAAGGCGCCTTCCAGCTTCTTGCAGACCAGAAGATCCGCAACACGTTCCTCCCGCCAACGGCCCTGAAAATGATGCGCCAGGTTCCGGATGCGCAAAAGCGCTGGCAGCTTGATCTGCGCTCGGTGGCATCGGGCGGTGAAACGCTCGGCGCGGAGCTGATCGACTGGGGGCGGCGGACCTTCGGGTTGACCATCAACGAATTCTACGGCCAGACCGAGTGCAACATGATCGTCTCCAGCTGCAGCAGCCTGATGCCGGCGCGGCCGGGCATCATGGGCCGTGCTGTCCCGGGGCACCGGGTTGCCATCGTCGACGACGCCGGAACACCTCTCCAGGCCAACACGCTCGGCAATATTGCCGTGAAACGCCCCGACCCGGTGATGTTCCTGAAATACTGGAACAACGAAAGGGCCACGGCGGAAAAATTCGCCGGTGACTGGATGCTGACCGGTGACACGGGCCAGGAGGACAGCGACGGCTGGCTGCATTTTGTCGGCCGGGACGATGACGTCATCACCTCGTCCGGGTATCGGATCGGCCCCGGCGAAATCGAGGACTGTCTGCTCCGCCATCCGGCCGTCGCCATGGCGGGCGTGGTCGGCAAGCCGGACGCCCGGCGCACGGAAATCGTCAAGGCCTTTATCGTGCTGAAGGACGGGAGCGAGCCAACGGATGCGCTGGCCGCGGACATTGCCGAATTCGTCAAGACCCGCCTCGCCGCGCATGAATACCCGCGCGAAGTTTCCTTTGTGGATTCTCTTCCCATGACCACGACCGGAAAGGTCATCCGGCGTGAATTGAGAGCCCGTGCCGAGCAGGAAGGGTGAGGAAGATGTTCGCTTCCCGGCCCATTCCCAAGTGTCATTCCAGACGAGCGCAGCCCCGGCTGCGCGACGATCTGGAATCCAGACTTCAGCGTGAGCAAAGCGAACACGGAACAGGACCACACTGGGAGTGCGTCAAATGCGCGAAGCATTCCTGGATCCCGGATCTGCGTTCGGCGTTGCCTCACGTGTCCGGAATGACGGTAAAGTTTCCAAGGTCCCGTCAAATGCCAGGTTTGAGCGAGTAAACCGATGCCTGAATTCGTCACCATCTTCGAAATGGGTCCGCGCGACGGCCTTCAGAATGAACAGCAATTCGTCCCGACCGAACAGAAGATCGGCCTCGTCGATCGCCTGTCGGATTGCGGCTTCCGCAAGATCGAGGTCACGAGTTTCGTCAGTCCCAAATGGGTTCCGCAGATGGCTGATGCGCAGGATGTCATGGACGGGATCTACCGTCATCCTGCCGTGGTCTATTCCGTTCTGACACCCAATGTGAAAGGCTATACGGCTGCCAGAAAGGCATCTGCCGACGAGGTCGCGATCTTCGGATCAGCATCGGAAGGCTTTTCGAGAAAGAACATCAACTGCTCGGTTGCCGAAAGCATCGAACGGTTCAAACCCCTGCTCAAGAAAGCCGAGCAGGACGCAATGCCCGTGCGCGGCTATGTCTCCTGCGTCACCGATTGTCCTTATGACGGGCCGACGCCGCCGGACAAGGTCGCGGAGGTCGCCGGTCAGCTTCTGGACCTTGGCTGCTACGAGATTTCGCTCGGTGACACGATCGGCGCAGGCACGCCGGAAACAATCGGGAAAATGCTGGACGCCGTCCAGGCTGTTGTTCCGGCCGGCAGGCTGGCTGGCCATTTTCACGACACGAAGGCGCGCAAGCCGCGCTCGAGACTGACTTCGATATTGGCCAGCGCAAGGCCCTTCGTG
>JBCDEN010000179.1:0-7217 GCA_039179715.1 Pseudomonadota bacterium | reverse complement strand
TTCCGAAGGACGTGGAAATGGCTTCACCCCGCGGCGTCAGCTTGGCTGACCGGGCAGGAAGCCCGCTCCGCACACCCTTCCTAACGGGATTTCGCCATTTCGCATGCCATTTCAGTCTCATTTATGGGTCCGTCACCTGGGGCCCTGAAACAAGACGCCGTATGCACGACGCTCCGATTGACGCGTTTCTCTCGTGCAATTATGCCGGTTACGGCGTATCCGGGATCTGGTGCCCGGCAAGGATTGTGAGCTGACAATTTGGCAGAGACATGCGTCATATTTGATCTGGATGGAACGCTCGTCGACAGCGAGGTTCTGTGCAATCAGGCATTCGTCGACCTCCTGCCGGAACTGGGCGAAACGGCGGAGCAACTGGTGCGCCGCTATCGCGGGATCAAGCTCGACCTGACCTTGGCTGATCTTGAAAACCGGATCGGCAGGAAACTGCCGGAGACGTTCGAAGCCATCTATCGCGCGCGGGTTGCACAGCTTTTCGCCGAACAGCTCCAGCCGGTGCCCGGCGCGGCCGAAATGCTGGAAACGCTCGATCGGCCCAAGTGCATTGCCTCCAGCGGTCCGCCTCAGAAAATCGCCCATTCGTTGAGCGTAAGCGGTCTGGCAAGGCACTTTGGCGACAACATCTACAGCTCCTACGTTGTCGGTTTCTGGAAGCCCGATCCCGGCCTTTTCCTGCACGCCGCACGCACCATGGGATATGCACCTCAGAACTGCATTGTCGTCGAAGACAGCGACGTCGGCGTTCAGGCCGCAATCGCGGCCGGAATGGCGGTCCTGCGATACGGCCTGCATGCCAGTGAAGAGCCTGATGACAGGGCCATTGTCTTCAACGACATGTCCCGGTTGAAGGAATTGGTCGAGGGGCTGGAGGTGGAGCGGGCGCGCTAGGTATCCGCGCTCACAATCGGTCACCAAACCTGACGCAATAAACCACCTGCATGATCCCTCACACAGGTGGTTGTTCTCAAAGCTCTGAGATGGCTCAGTTTCGGTTCCGAGGCCTCAGTCCATCTTGCGCAGGCGCTTGACGAGGGAGGAGGTGTCCCAGCGGCCGCCACCCATTTTCTGGACATCCTTGTAGAACTGATCGACCAATGCGGTCACGGGAAGGCTGGCGCCGTTTTCGTTGGCGGTGGCGAGACAGATCCCGAGGTCCTTGCGCATCCAGTCGACGGCGAAGCCGTGCTCGAAATGATCGTCGAGCATGGTCTCGTAGCGATTGACCATCTGCCAGCTGCCGGCCGCGCCGCCGCCGATCAGGTCAATGACCGCGCGCCCGTCGAGCCCGGCTTTCTCGGCAAAATGCAGGCCTTCCGACAACCCCTGGACAAGACCTGCGATGCAGATCTGATTGACCATCTTGGTCAGCTGCCCGGCACCGCTTTCACCCAGCCTGACGCATTTCTTGGCATAAGCATCAATGAAGGGCTCGGCGGCATCGTAAGCCGCCTGATCGCCGCCGCACATAACCACAAGCTGCCCGTTTTCAGCGCCCGCCTGTCCGCCTGAAACGGGCGCGTCGACGAAGGAGATGCCATTGTCCCCGGCGACGGCATAAAGCTCGCGTGTTACCTTGGCCGAAACCGTCGTGTGGTCGACGAAGGTGGATCCGGACGCCATGCCCTTGAAAGCGCCGTCATCGCCGAGACAGATCGAGCGCAGGTCGTCGTCATTGCCGACACAGGCCATGACAAAGGCGGCACCGGCGGCCGCCTCGCGCGGTGTGGGCGCGAAAATGCCGCCATATTCGGCCACCCATTTTTCCGCCTTGGCGGTTGTGCGGTTATAGACCGTCACATCGTGACCGGCCTTTTGCAGGTATCCGGCCATCGGGTAGCCCATGACGCCAAGCCCAAGAAATGCAACCTTTGCCATTGAAAGTCCTCTTCATTCAAACCTGTGTCTCGTGGTGCCCGGCCTTGGGAAGGGCTCGCAATTTGCCGCGGGATGCTGCGTTTCAGGGAACCTTCGGGCATGCCGGTCTTGTGCAGATTGACTTAAAGGTCTTGGCGCGCCCGCGCAACCGGGGCATCGTTGGACCTGACGCGGAATTTACGACGGCTTTTGGATTGCCGCGTTCATTCAGCGCCCAAACGGGCTAAGACTGGGAGCGAAGGCAAGGTGCCGGACAAACGCAAGGAGAGGTCTGCGGCTTGAGCAACACGGACGGGAACAGGACAGCAGGGCTGGTGCGGCTGTTGCGGATCGCCGCCGTGACGCTGGTGACGCTTCTCGTGGCCGGCCTCGCCGTCGGCTATTCCATCGCGACCCTGGACATGTATTCCTCCGTTCGCCAGGAACAGGCCGCACAGGTCCTGGCCCGCATTTTCAACCGCCCGGTGGATGTGCGCGGCCCCGTCGTTCTGACCCCGGGCCGGCGTCTTGGCATAAAAATCGAGGACACCTACATCCAGAGGTCATCCGGTTCTGCCACCGGGGAAGGGCGCGTTTTCGACACGGTGGAATTCGACGCACCATACGCTCTCCTGCGCGGCGACGTGTCCGGCATCCGTAATTTCAGCATGAGCGGGGCCGACATCGAGTACCGTGCCGACCCGTCCGGCGAGCGCCGGCAGACCTGGTCGTTCGAACTGCTGACAATCCTTCTCAACAATCCGGTCTTCGACAATCTCGAACTGACCGATGTCGAGTTTCACTTCATCGCCGAGGCGGACGGCTGGAACGAGGTCTTCAGGATCGAGTCCTTCAAGCTGGTGACGACCTCAGGCTCGCCATCGACGGAAGTCAGCATTAAAGCTGCCGTCAACGGCACGCCGCTGAGTGCGGCCGGCGTCGTACCGTCATCCGTCTGGGTGCGCGATAATAATAGCCGGGGACCGTTCGACCTGACATTTGCGTTGCCCGGGCTTGAAACCAGCCTGAGCGGGACGGTCGACACCTCCGAGAAGGTGGCCAGCATCGACGGCGATCTGTCCGCGAAATCGGGCTCCGTCACCAAACTGCTGGCATCGCTGGGCCTGGAAAGCGCGGTCGAGGGCACCGCGACGCTGACATGGCAGTCAAGCGGACCGGTCGACAGGTTCGACATCACCGGACTGACATTCGATTTCAACGGCGACAACGGGGATGTCATCAACGTTCAGGGAACTGTCTCGGAGGTTTTCCAGGGATCCGTCTTCGATCTGGATTTCACCTCGAAACTCGCACAGCCCGAAGCGGCGTCCGGTTCATCGCTCGCAATCAATCTGAAGGAGATCTCGGGCCGGGTAAGTGGACCGGTTGAGGCACTCTCCATCGACCGCACCATCGTGACGACGAATGCCGTGTTGCTGGAATTCGATGAAATCGGGCCGATTTCGGTCGGGCGCATCATCAAGGGCGACGGCAACCGGATCGGCCTCAAGGACATCACCATCCTCGACGGGCCGGAGGGAGCGCCATATCTGGTCATGAAAGGCAACGTGGAGGATATTCTGGCGCTCAGGGGCGTATCGCTGTCCGGGACCTTCGAGTTTCCCACAGCGGTGCTGCTCAACCGCCCCCCGGGCGATGCGCCGGGTCTTGGCACGGTCAAGGGAACGGTCAAAGTCGGGGAAACCTCCGGGGCGCTCGGGCTGGAAGAGCTGCGCGGCGAAACGGCCGGAACGGATCTCATGGACCTCGGGTTCGCTTTGGCGATCCCTGAATTCCGGGTGCTCGACGAATTGGAGTTTTCAACAAATCTGACCTTGCCCAAGCCGGAAGCGGCGCTGGCCGAACTCGGCATCACGACAGACCGGAGTTTTCCCGAAATCCGCTTTTCCGGCTCCAGCGGGCTTTCCGCCGGAGGAGCCAATTTCAAGGGGGATCTCGTTTCCGGAGCAACGCAGGTGAATGCGGATCTTCACCTCGACCCGGCGGAGGTTGACGGCAATTGGATGCTGACTGGCGCGATTTCTTCACAGGAAATGGACTTCACCGATCTTGCCGCACTGTCTGACTTCGCGCAGCTGAGCGTGACCGGCGAGGAAAAGGACCCCGATATAGAGTTGACCAAGGAATTCGAGGCGGCCTTGAGTGCGAAGGTCGGGCTGGATGTGAAGAAGATCGTCTCTGGCAAGAAGCACGCCGGCAATCTGACCGGTACGCTGGAATATGACGACGATCACCTGACGCTGGCCGGGCTGAAGCTCGATTACATCGGTGGGACGATCAGCGGGGATTTCGGTGTCAATCTCGGTGCGGAAAGCCATCCCGCCCACGCCCGCGGGCGCATGGAGAAGTTTCCGCTCAAGAGCCTGATGAACGAGATCGGCCTGACCGCGCCGATTTCCAGCACGGTCTACGCGAGTTTCGATGTCACCGGCAATGCCCGGTCGGAGACCGGATTCCTCAAGACGCTGTCCGGGAACGTATCGGCGTCGCTCTGGGGCGGTACCTTGCCGAACCGCCTCCTTGACCTGACAGGGCTCAACGTTTTCACCTGGCTCGTGACCAGCAACAATGAGCACACCAGCAAGCTTGTCTGTGCCGTGCTGCCGCTGCATTTCAAGAACGGGGTTGCGACGTCGAAGCGGATGATCGTTGAGACGGAAAATGTCCAGCTTGTCGGCGCGGGCACCGTGAACCTGAGATCCGGTGCGCTGGATCTTTCCTTTGCGCCCCGTGCCAAACGCAAGCAGCTTGTCGAGATCGTCTCGCCGTTTGAAATCCACGGGACCCTCGGCAAGCCGGACGTGACCGTCAAGGATGCGGGACCCGGCAGGGCCATCGGCGAGGTCGTTTCGCTGCCGCTCAATCTTGTGAGCCACATTTTCAGGGGCTCGGGTCCGATCAACGAAAAGGCACGGCCCTGCACGCTACCGAAGAATTCTGGCCCGAAATGAGCCCTGTGTAAGCCGGGAGCCATCTGTTCCGTCAAGCGCTGCTCTCCTTTCTCTGATGTTCTGATCCACCGCCTTCAGGCACGTGCCGGGGTAAGATCCATGGTGGCCTTGTCAGGAATGACACCCTGACAACCACTCCTGGATGTGTGACCCTCGTTGCATCTAAGGCGTTGGGAACGAAATGTTATTTTATAACGTTTGTGGTCGTCGGGTCATCGTTCTGGGGAGAGAATGAATGCGCATTGGAAGTTTGATTACCGTGTCGGCGGCGCTTTTGATGAGTGCCACCAGCTTGACGTTCGCGCAGAACCCGCGGGCCAACCCGTCGACCGATGTTGCCCTGATCAATGGCCAGATCCACACGATGGATGAAGACGGCACGGTCGCCGAAGCCATTGCGATCGAAGGCGACGAGATCGTCTATGTCGGCGACGCGGCCGGTCTCGGCGAGGTCATCGGCCTCGGCACGGAAGTGATCGATCTGGAAGGCAAGATGGTCCTGCCCGGATTTGTCGATGGGCACATTCATGCCGCCGTCGGCGGCCTGATCATGCTTGGGGTCGACCTTCAGACAGATGACAAGGACGAACTCTTGGCCCGCATCCGCGAGGAAGTGGAAACCAACAATGACGAAGTGATCCTTGGCTATGGCGTGCGGTTCAATCCATGGACCGACGGCAATCCGACAGCGGCGATGCTGGATGAGATCGAAAGCGAGCGTCCGGTCTATTTCTGGGCGATTGACGGGCATGCGGCCTGGGTCAATTCCAAGGCGCTGGAAATGGCCGGCATCGACAAGGACACGCCGGACACCACGCCGGGTTTTTCCTTCTTCGAGCGGGATGCCGATGGCAACCCGACCGGGTGGATTATCGAGGTTCCAGCGCAGTTGCAGGTCCTGTCCGCTCTGATCGAAGTGACGCCCGAGTTCATGGCCGGAGGTGTGCGCGAATGGCTCGACAGGTTTGCCGCTGCCGGAATTACGGCGGTTCACGACCATGGCATTCAGGGCATGAGTCAGGAAGAAGGTTTCCAGATGATGGCGGATTTCGAAGAGGAGGGGGACCTTCCGCTTCGTTTCATCGGATCCTGGTACTGGAATGACGGCAGCGTCGATCCGCTGCCAGGAACGCGCGAACTCCGCGAACGCTTCAATTCGGACCTGGTCAAGGCGCGCCATTTGAAAATCAACATGGACGGCGGCGACGACAAGTGGAACGCGCTTTATGTCGATCCCTATTCCGACAAGCCGGACATCGTTCCCGAGCCGATCATTCCCTATGACGTCGTTCAGGACGCGGTCGTTCGCGCCGACGCCGAAGGCATCGATATCACCTGCCACTGTTTCGGTGATCTCGCAGTGAGAAAGCTGCTGGACGCCGTGGAGGAGGCCATCAGGGTCAACCCGTCCCGGGACAGACGGCACAAGATAACCCACGGAACTCTGATCCATCCGGATGACGCGGATCGGTTCGGTGAGTTGGGCGTGATCTACGATTCCTCGGGCGCCTGGATGAGCCTCGATCCGCTTCTTCAAAGCGTGTCGACCGAGAGACTTGGCGAAGACCGGGTTCAGCGCATGTTCCCCGTGACCGCTGTTCTGTCGGGTGACGGCGTGTTTTCGTTCGGCTCCGACTGGCCCGTTTCAGGTTACGTATCGGAGTATCGCCCGCTGGCCGCCATCGAAACCGGGATCACGCGCACGCTCGACGGCCGCAAGGACGTGCCGCCGCTGGGCGGTCCCGAGGCGGGAATGTCACTGGAACAGGCGCTGCGGTCTCACACCATAGACGCGGCCTATGGAATAGGGATTGATGACGAGGTCGGCAGTCTGGAAGTCGGCAAGAAGGCCGATCTCGTGGTGCTGTCGGAAAACCTCTACGACATTGACCCGAACGACATCTCCGAAGTGGACGTGCTCTACACCATGATGGGCGGGAAGCTCACCTATGACAGCACGGCTGAATAGGGGAGGCCCGGTATGCGCATTCTTCTTGGCGCCCTGATCCTTGCACTCGGCACATCGGCCGGTTCCGCCTGCGGCAATCCGCTGCTCTGGGCGATGCTGTTCGCCAAGGTGCCCGAGGCCAAGGTTGTCTACGAAGCCGAACTCGCCGCGCGCGCGGACGGTTTGATCACGGCACGCATCTACAACGCCAGGCCCGGTCAGGCCTATCACCTCTGGTCCAAGGCCTGGATCATGGATCTGGCAAGGGAAATGCAGCCGACCGTGGAAAGCAGGTTGGGTCCGGACCAGTCGCTGACCATCCTGCTCGCGGACGAGGTCGCCGCCATCCGATTCACCCGCGCGCAAGGCGTGGAGTTCGTCCCCGCCGCCGGTCTCGGCCGGATCGGGAACTACGACCTGATCAC
>JBCDEN010000530.1:0-3595 GCA_039179715.1 Pseudomonadota bacterium | reverse complement strand
ACTGGAATTGATCATCTTGAAGAAACCCAATCATCTAATTCAAAAATCCACACAGCCGGCAGCACTAGCGCAATTTTGTGAATGAATCTGTGATCGTTGTCACCAGAAACCCGTGTAACGCCGGATTTCCCGGATCAGACACCGAATTCAGACGATGTATCCCGAGGTCAGAGCGAGCTGTCTTCCGTCCGCACGGCACAGCCGGAGACCGCCCCCCTCTTTTATGAGGAGCATTTTCATCGCCAAGCACGCGCGGCAAGGCGGGATGACAATTGGCTGGAAGAATTCGTCATTGCGGACACGTGCAGCGTCAGCTGCGCGCTGATCCGGAAACCAGATGTCTTTCGCGCCGAAGGCGCGGCTTAGGGTCAGGACCCTGGTCTGGTCGTATCGGCAAGAGTGTTCGCTTCGCTCGACCCTGATGTCTGGGCCCCAGATCCGCGTTCGGCATCGCCGCACCTGTGTGGAATGACAGTGGGGGAACCTCACGCCCGACAACGACGGTCCACTTGGACACTTTCCGACGACGAGCTCAATTGTGTTCAAATGAGTTGATGACACTTCCAGATGATAGCAGGAAGGCAAGCCGGTTCCGGCTCAATGACCTTTTCGGTAGACCCAGACCCGCGCAGGCGGAAGATTCTTCCAGATCCATTCCGACGTGTGAACGGAAACCGCGCGGCTGTCCGGTGTCACTGGCATGACCAGCCCGTAGGAAAACTGAATGAACGGTGCGCCGGGCTTCAAAAGTGTCAGGGCTTCGTTGAGCAGCTTCTTGCGCACGGCTTCCGGGCGGGTGAGCAATGGAAGCGAAGACACGATGCCGTCAAGCGAATGGCCGGTGTTCTTTTCACCGGAAAGGAAACCGCCGCCGGAGCGAAGCGTTGTTTCGAGTGCATAGGCATCGCCCTGCAAGACCGGAAGACCGGGATACCGAAGGCTCAGCATGTCGCAGAATTCGGCGCTGTATTCGATCAGGTTCAGCTGACTGTGCGCAAATCCGCGTTCGAACAGGGCCCTGGTGACGGCACCGGTTCCAGGTCCGAGCTCGACGACACGCGTGTGCGGACGCGGAACGACATAAGATGCCATTTTTGCGGCGAGGTCGGGGCCTGAGGGGGCAACAGCACCGGTTCGCAGCGGGTTTTGCGCCCAGGACCGTATGAATTTCATTTCATCGAGAACCCTGGCACGAACGGCTGCAGCCTTGTCCAGCTTCTCGCGAAGACGCTCAACATGAATACTGTTGCGTTTCAGCATGTTACCTCACCGATCCCCAGAAGCGGAATATAGAGCTGCCGGTAGGGAATTGCCAGAGACAGGTACAAGGGATCTGCCGGTCAGGTGCCCAGGTTGTCGATAAAGTCTTTCACCTTGGAGAAAAATCCGGCTGATTCCGGGTGATTTTCGCCGGAAGATTCTTTCTCGAACTCTGCAAGAAGTTCTCTTTGGCGCCGTGTCAGGTTTGTCGGCGTCTCGACCGTGACCTGAATATACATGTCGCCGTGCTGGCTCGACCGCATCACGGGCATGCCCTTGCCGCGCAGGCGGAACTGCTTTCCGGTCTGCGTTCCTTCCGGAACCTTCACCCGGCTTGTGCTGCCCTGAACGGTTGGAACGTCGAACTGGCCGCCGAGCGTCGCCGTCGACATGGAGATCGGGACGCGGCAGTAGAGGTCCGCCCCGTCGCGCTGGAACAGGTCGTGCGGCCTGATTGAGAGGAAGATGTAAAGGTCGCCGGCCGGGCCGCCGCGCACCCCGGCTTCGCCTTCTCCGGCAAGCCGGATACGGGTGCCGTCCTCGATGCCGGCGGGAATGTTCACCGACAGGGTCCGTTCCTGGGTCTTCCGGCCGGTCCCGCCGCAACTCTCGCAAGGGTCGGCGATGACCTGCCCCTTGCCCTGACATGTCGGGCAGGTGCGCTCCAGCGTAAAGAAGCCTTGAGCCGCGCGCACGCGTCCGGAGCCGCCGCAGGTCCGGCAGGTCGTCGGGCTCGTGCCCGGCTTGGCGCCGGACCCCGCACAGGTGTCGCAGGTGACGCTGGTCGGCACCTCGATCTCAACCGTCTTTCCGGTAAAGGCATCTTCCAGGGTAATGTCCAGATTGTAGCGAAGGTCAGCGCCGCGTTCCCGGCCGCCGGAACGACGGCCGCCTCCCATGCCGAAGAACTCTTCGAAGATGTCCGACATGGTGGATGAAAAGTCGTGGGCACCACCGCCGCCGCCGCCAAAGCCGCCATTTTCAAAGGCAGCATGACCAAACCGGTCGTAAGCAGCGCGTTTCTGACCGTCCTTCAGGGTGTCGTATGCCTCGTTGACTTCCTTGAACCTGGCCTCAGCCTCCCCGTCGCCGGGGTTCCTGTCGGGGTGATATTGCATTGCCATCTTGCGGTAAGCGCTTTTCAGCACCTTTTCGTCCGCATCGCGTGATACGCCCAGCACCTCATAGAAATCACGTTTGGACATCAAGATCTCTCGGTCTTGTTGTTGCGCCGATGGCTGCCAGGATCATTCCGGCGCCAATTACGGCGAAAGCGCCGGACACGAGCGTCCGTAATATCGGACGGACCTGCGGCCGGCGCTAAAATTGAACAGCCAGCCGGATGACCGGCTGGCTGCAGTTTCGCGGTTTAAGCGGACTTCTTGTCGTCTTCGTCTTTGACTTCCTCGAAATCCGCGTCGACAACATCGTCTTCGGCTTCGGAGGCTGCTTCCTCGCTGCCTCCGTCTTCCGCCTCGGCGTCGGCCTGAGCTGCCTGATACATGGCCTCGCCCAGCTTCATGGACGCTTCGGCCAGCGCCTGCGTCTTGGCCTTGATGTCTTCAAGGTCTTCACCTTCAAGCGCGGATTTCAACGCCTCAAGAGCGCTCTCGATCGCAGCCTTGTCGTCTTCGGAAACCTTGTCGCCGTAATCCGAAAGCGATTTCTCCGTGGAGTGCACGAGAGACTCGCCTTGGTTCTTGGCTTCAACCAGTTCCTTGCGCTTCTTGTCCTCGTCCGCGTGCGATTCAGCGTCCTTGATCATCTGATCGATGTCGCTGTCGCTGAGACCGCCGGACGCCTGGATGCGGATCTGCTGTTCCTTGCCGGTGCCCTTGTCCTTGGCGGACACGTTGACGATACCGTTGGCATCGATGTCGAAGGTGACCTCGATCTGCGGTACGCCGCGCGGCGCCGGGGGATGGCCGACCAGGTCGAACTGACCAAGGACCTTGTTGTCCGCCGCCATTTCGCGTTCCCCCTGGAAGACCCGGATCGTCACTGCCGTCTGGTTGTCTTCAGCGGTGGAGAACACCTGACTCTTCTTGGTCGGAATCGTCGTGTTGCGGTCGATCAGGCGGGTGACAACACCACCGAGCGTCTCGATGCCCAGCGACAGCGGGGTCACGTCGAGCAGCAGAACGTCCTTGACGTCGCCCTGCAGAACGCCAGCCTGGATCGCCGCGCCCATGGCGACGACTTCGTCCGGGTTCACCCCCTTGTGCGGCTCCTTGCCGAAGAAGGTCTTCACGGTTTCCTGGATCTTCGGCATGCGGGTCATGCCGCCGACCAGAACCACTTCGTCGATTTCACCGGCCGCAAGACCTGCGTCCTT
>JBCDEN010000344.1:0-5212 GCA_039179715.1 Pseudomonadota bacterium | reverse complement strand
CGAGCTCGAAATCGTCTGCATCCAGTCCTACAACGAGATCCAGCATGCGGCGCGTCGAGGCAATACCGGCTGCATCTGGGACCGGGTGCGCAGACTCGACCATCGCCATCCCCTGGCACGGCCGTCCATAGCCATAGCGCGTTATCACCAGCCCCCTGCACGGGCCCCATGCCGCTTCGACCGCCTCGGCCATGCGCGCCGATGCCTTGCCGGCACCGATCACCGTCACCCGGCCTTCCGGCTTCTTGGGCAGAAAGGCCGCAAGGCTTTTCATCGGATCGGCGACCTCGACAGCCCGCTGGAACAGGTTTCGCAGGATATCTTCCGGCTGCTCATTCATCAGGAATGCACCTCTCAGGTTTCGCGAGGTTAGGGTACGGACTCATAAAAGAAGTTAATTTGGTTTGGATCGTTTTGACCAACTGCGAGAGCGAAAGCGCAGGAAATGTGGTTCATTTTCAAGCCTTTCGCGACGTGGCAGATGGCCAAAACGGCCAAATCCGAAGGACGGCAAAATGGCCTTACCTCGCAGCGTCACCGCGCTTGAGCGGGCAAAAAGCCCGCTCTGCACACGCTTCCTCCCGAGATTTTGCCATTTCTGCCGCCAAATCGGCTTCATTTATGGGTCCGTACCCTAGAGCCCTGTTTTGGTGCAATTTTCAAGGCTGAATTCGCGTAAAATTGTTCCGGCTCCCGCCAAACCGGCACTATTCGTGCATTTTCGCACCGGCCTGTTTCAGGAAACAGGATTGCGAAGACGGGTATCTGACCACACCTTTGACCGGAAAGGAGTACCCCTATGCCAGATACATCGATCGCGTCTCTTGCGGATGCTATCCGAAATCCAGACGACCCGAACCACATGATGGTCATCAAGACAGCGTCACGGCGCATGCGCGTTTATGCCGGAGACATCCTACTCGCCGACAGCACCAGCGCACTCAGGGTGATGGAGCTGGGCAAGTCGGTTTATGACCCGGTGGTCTATTTCCCGGAAGAAGATGTGATCGCACCGCTCGACCCGGCGGAAAAATCCACCCATTGCCCGATCAAGGGCGATGCCAGCTACGTGTCGCTGGAAGGTGAGGAAATCGGCTGGGTCTACCGGGACCCGATCCCGATGACACGGCAGCTCAAGGGACACCATGCCTTCTGGCCATCGAAAACCCGGCTTGTCGAAGGGGATTAGATACATCCACAAGACTTAGTCTTTTCCGACATCCTCGACATAGACCAGAGCCCGGCCCTGGCAGACCCGGCTTCCGTCCGCCGTCGTGCACAAAGTCTCAAGATCCACCAGGTGCTTCTCGGGGCGCAGCCGGGACACCATGACCGAAGCCGTCAACGCCTCTCCGACGGGGGCGGGTGCAAGAAACTCAAGGCTCTGTTTCAGATAGTTTGTGCCCCGGCCCGGCAGCTCGACGCCCAGAAGGTAGGAAAACAGCCCGCCGATCAGAGGTCCGGGAACCGATGCCGGCACGCGCGCCATGTCCCCGGCCAGAGCCGCGAAGTCGCGCATGTCCGTGTGGGTATAGATGCGGGTGATTTTCTTGCTTTGTCCGACCTCGAGCATCACGCCGCATCTCCAAGCTTGCAGGTTCCAGAAAGCGTCACGGCGCGGTCGGCACTGCGGCTGACTTCGATCAGCACCAGATCCGGCTGTTCCCGGTCTTCGCGAAAGGAAAGCAACAGGGCCTCGTCAGCGTAGGAGGGATTCGGAAACATCAGTGTCTGCACTTCATGCTGCCTTCCCGGATAGAGCGCTTCCAGGCATGCGTGAACCCGCGTGTAGAGAAGCATGCCATGCGACACGGTGCGCCCGAAGCGGGTGCGCGCTGAAAACGCGGGATCGACATGGATCGGATTGTCGTCACCCGAAAGCCTGGCAAAAGCATCGAAGTCTTCCTGTGTGGGTGTCCAGGTGAAGACGGTTTCAGATGGTCTTTCAGAAGCAGGGCTCATGGCTCACGCGTCCTCCCGGCCTGCAGTCGCCGACCGGCTTTCCTTGAGGACATTCTTGCGGACCTTGCCGGCGGCGGTGCGCGGCAGGTCGTCGGTCACCGTAAAGCTTTTCGGGATCTTGTAAGGCGCCAGCTGGGCGCGGCACCACTCTGCCAGACCGTCGACATCGAGTGTCTCACCCGGTCGCGGAACCAGAAACGCGGCGCCGACTTCGCCCCATTTCCCGTCCGGAACGCCGATCACGACCGCTTCCAGGATCGCCGGATGGCCATCAAGAACCTTTTCCACTTCGGCCGGATAGACGTTCTCGCCGCCGGAAATGTACATGTCCTTGATCCGGTCGACGATGTAGTAGTAGCCGTCCTTGTCGCGCCGGGCGATGTCACCCGATTTCAGCCAGCCAT
The DNA here is from genome assembly GCA_039179715.1 of Pseudomonadota bacterium. Lineage (GTDB taxonomy): Bacteria > Pseudomonadota > Alphaproteobacteria > Rhizobiales > Stappiaceae > Roseibium. The sequence continues at coordinate 2,846 of JBCDEN010000344.1, read as the reverse complement.
CGACGGTGTAGGTCTCTGAGGTTGCCCGGCTGTTGTCCATGTAGCCTGGCGTGATGTTCGGACCACGGAACTGAACCTCGCCCTCCCCTGCGCCCTCCACAATGCTTCCGTCGCTGGCAGCCAGGCGGACATCGGTCAGGATCTGCGGCTTTCCGACCGACCCGATTTTCGAAGCGGCATGATCTGTGTCCATCAGGAACACGGTGGGTCCCGTTTCCGTCATGCCCATGCCGTTGCAGATCGTGACGCCGCGCTTCCGGAAATCGGCAAGCAGATGCTTTGGAACCGGCGCTCCGCCGCATCCGAGAGACCGGACGCGGGAGAAGTCGGTATGATCAATCTTCTCCGACAGGGCCAGCGCCTGATAGATTGCCGGCACGCCGAAGAAGCAGGTGACCTGTCCGGCATCAATCAGGTCGAGCACGTCGTCCGGATCGAACTTGCGCAGGATGATCGAAGAACCGCCATTGAGAAAGATCGGCAGGGTCGGCAGATTGATCCCGGCGGTGTGAAACAGCGGCAGGAAATTGACACCCTTCTCGCCAACGCTGAGCCCGGTCGCCTGACAGTAGTTGATCATGTTGGCGTAAGCCATGCCCGCCGTTTGAATGACCGCCTTCGGCAGACCCGTCGTTCCGGAGGTAAAGAGCAGATACCAGGGCGCGCTCGCGTCGATCTGCCCGGTCCCGGGAGATGACGGGCTGACCTCGTCAAGAATCCGGTCCAGTGCGCTGCCGCCGTCTGCAACAGCGCCCATCGGCAGCAGCTCCATCCCGCCATGATCTGCGAGCACGCGGGCGGTCTGCCCATGCGCTTCGTCGGAAAAAATCAAGCGCGCGTCCGACGCCGCCAGGATCGGTTTGAGTTCGGCAATCGGTTGCCGCCAGTTGAGCGGCACAAGCAGAATGCCCGTCTTCTGTGCCGCGAACAGCAGCACGAAGAAATCCGGATGATTGAGACAGAGCACGGCGAAGCGGTCGCCTTTGTCCAGGCCCCGGTCCAGAAGCAGATTGCCAAGCCGGTTTGCCCGTTCGTTCATGTCTGCGAATGAATAGGACCGGGCCGCATCCTTGTCCGAAAAGGCAATCGCATCGGGTGTCAGCTCGGCCCGTTTTGCAGCCATGTCGGTCAGAAACTCCATGTGTCCTCCTGGCCCCCGGTGTTCGGATCACGGGAAATCGTCATGCACGCTGTTGCTGAAACGCCTTCATGCCGGCAAGCGTGCCGGGTTGAACGATCAGCTCCAGAAACGCGGTTTTCTCAGCGTCGAGGCGCGCGCGGACCTGTTCAATGCGTTTGTCGTTCCAGACATTTTTTCGAGTCACCCGGTGCGTTGCCGTGGACCCATCGGCCAGCATGTGCAGCCAGTGTGCGATAACCTCGTCGAGCCCGGAGCGCGGAGAAACGCAGGAAACCAGGCCCAGCGCCAGCGCCTGATCGGCAGGGATGCGTTCGTTCAGATACTGGACCTGAAGTGCCTTGGCCGTTCCGATACGTTCCGGCAAAAGCGCCGTCCATCCGCCGTCGGGCGCAAATCCGACCGCCGAATAGTAAGGCTGAATGAAGGCCTGCTCGCTCATGGCAACCATGTCGGCCGCAAGAACAAGTCCGGCCGCCCCGCCGGTAACCGGACCGTTGACGGCGGCCAGAACCGGTGCGGGAAAGGAGAGCAGCTTCAGAACGATATCGTGCAACCCGCCGACCAGTGTTTCGGCATAGCCCAGTAGCTCTTCCCGCGTACCGGCATGTGCGAGAAAGCCGGAAATGTCGCCGCCGGTTGAAAAACTCGCACCATTGCCCGTGACGACAAGCGCGGCAGGGTCTCTCCCAGCAGCATGATCCAGAGCGGCGCCGAGATCGGCAATCAGCTCCGGAACGAGCGCATTGTGACGGGCCGGACGGTTCAACCGGATCCAGACCGCGCCGTCAGCCTCGTCTGTCACGACCTGTCCGGTCACGGCTTGAGCCCGTTCGCGATCAGGTCATGGGCGGTGGCGACAAGATCGGGAATGGGTGTCTTGTTCCCGAACACGACGATCTGTTCGCCGAGCGCACGTGCAATTCCCATCAGCGCCCAGGCGCGGGTGTCGGGGTCTCCTTCCGAGATCTCACCGTCAGCTACGGCCTCGCTCAACCCGCTCCGGTATCCGTCGGCGAAGGCGCTGTAATACTCCCGATAGGCATCCGGGTCGACGAACTGGGCTTCCTGGACGATGCGGTAAAGGTCCGGATGCGCCTGGACGAATTCGAGAAAGGCCGCCAGGCCTGCCCGCTCTGCTTCCAGCCTGTTCGAAATGGTTTGCGTCGCCTCGGAAATCGTGTGGCGCACAAGCCGGCCCATTTCCAGAACCAGCTCCGAAAAGACCTCTTCCTTGGTCTTGAAATAAATATAGAACGTGCCTTGGGCGACCCCAGCTTCGCTGGTAATCTGCCCGATGGAGGCGTCATTATAGCCGCGGGCACCGATCACGCGCTCCGCAGCGGACAGTATAGCCTTTTTCGTCGCCTCGCCACGCGCTGTCTTGGGTTGATTGAAAGGCGTCCTTTGGGACATGACTGCATTGCCGGCCGGATTGTTCACACCCGCGCTCCTGAAAAATGAAACATGAATCAGTATTCATGTTTCGCATCTGAAAGCAACTGTCTTCTTCAGATCGGGAAACCATCTGCCCCCCCGATGCGTTAGGTGATGGACCCCTAAATGAGGCCGAAAGGGTTTGAGGCGGCTTGCGACTCGTCAAGGCGCGGAAGCGCAGGAAATGTGGTTCATTTTCAAGCCTTTCGCAACGCGGAGGCGGAGCAAGCCGGTCAAATCCGAAGGACATGGAAATGGCTTCACCCCGTGG
>JBCDEN010000328.1:0-5427 GCA_039179715.1 Pseudomonadota bacterium | reverse complement strand
CGCCCATCCGGCATAGCCAAGCGCAAGGATCGCCTGTTCCGGACCGTCTCCCTGTGCGAGCGCCCGCAGGATCTCCAGTGTCGCCGTCAGGCAAATCCCATTGTCTATCGTCAGAGTCGACTGATTGAGCATGAAGTCATCGCTGTGCAGGACGAACCCCCGCTCCACCTCGACGGGTCCACCCTTGTGCACGTTCATGTCCCGCACGCTGTCGGGCAAACGGATGGCACTTTCGTCGTTGAGGATATCGAGCTGGATGAGCAGTTCTTCGAGCGAGAGATGCCGCGCGATCTGGTTGACAACAAGACCCATGGCACCCTGGTCCGAGTGCGAGCACAGGTAAATCACTGAATGTTCGAACCGGCTGTCTGCCATGCTCGGCATTGCAATCAGAAACTGTCCTTCAAGCGAGTCCGTTTCTTCTGCTCCGGTCATTCACACCTCGACACTCAGTGACATTCGCCGACAAACCTGAAGCATATCGTTTTTGGATGGCTTTGTTAATGACTGTTTCTACTTAAAGTACCTCCCGAGTTTCACTTCGGCGTAACGCGACCGTCACGAGGTTATGACCGTTCGTGCCCGGACCAGCCGATGACGCTCCTGCCAAACTGGTGTAGCACTGAGCGCATGACCAAAACCGTCCTGACGTTTCTCGTTGCATTCCTGTGCACCCTCGCCACCGCCCGGGCCGCCATGACGGACTGGGTCGAGGTGCATGGCGGGGCCGTTCGTCTCATCTCCGAAGGTCCCTTGCAGGACGGACGGTACAGGGCCGGTCTGGAATTCCTGATGGAGCCTGGCTGGCACACCTACTGGCGCTATGCGGGAGAGGCCGGCATACCCCCCCAGATAAGCATCACCAGCTCTCAAAATGTCGCGGAACTCGACATTCTCTATCCGGTTCCAGAGCGCTACAACGACGGATTTTCCGAATCGATCGTCTATCACGACGGCATCGTTCTGCCATTCGTGATAACACCCGTCAGCGCAGAAGACCCGGCCCGCCTGGAGATCGACGTGTTTTTCGGCATCTGCAAGGACATTTGCGTTCCGGGCGACGCCGCCCTGTCTCTCGATTTTCAACCCGGGGACCGCCACGACAAGCTGGCCGGCAAACTCGTTCAGCGAGATCTTTCCGCAGTCCCCGGTCCCGGTCCTGCAGGCGGCCTTGAATTCACATCCGTGTCCTTTGACGGTGGCGACTACATCATGATCGAGACGCAGGTCGCCGGCGACCAGAACGTCGACCTGTTCGCGGCCGGACCGGAGGGCTCCTATATCGGACTTCCGAAACTCGTATCGCATGCCGATGGCGTTGCTGTCTGGCGTCTTTCAACCAAGGGGCTGACGACAACCCCCGAGGACGACCAGCTCAGGTTCGTGCTGACGGCCAACGGTTCAGGCATCGAGCAGCTGGAACGCATTCAGCCCGACTGGCTGAAATAAAGGTCCACCCGGCGTCCGTTTTCAAACCCCGCCCGCAAGTCTCCCCTCGACGTTTGACGGCGGAAGCCCTATGTCTGCGTCAACGATTTTTTCGTTCAGCCATCCAGCAAGGGGATAATCGAGATGACAATCAAGGTTGGGGACCGTCTTCCGGAGGCCACATTCAAGATCATGGGCGGCGACGGGCCCGGTGAAATGACAATTGCCGACCTGTCGGCTGGCAAGACCCTTGTCCTTTTCGGCGTGCCCGGGGCGTTTACACCGACGTGTCACATGAACCACCTCCCCGGTTTTGTCGAACATGCGGAAACCCTGAACAACAAGGGCGTCGACACGATCGCCGTCCTGTCCGTCAACGACGTCTTTGTCATGGACGCCTGGGAAAAGGCCTCCAACACCGGCGGCAAAATTACCTTTCTGGCCGACACGGGCGCAGAATTTGTCGAAGCGATCGGCTTGGGTCTCGGACCGGCACCGATCTTCGGGCATCTTCGCTCCCAGCGTTTTGCGCTGATCGCAAAGGATGGCGAGGTCACTTTCCTGGCCGTTGAAGACACTCCGGGCGAAGCCACGAAGACGGGCGCGGCCGCCATCCTCGAAGCACTCGGCTAAATCTCTTCATCCTGCTTGCGCGGCCACAGAACACTGGCCGCGTAGGCGAGAAACACGCCTATGAGCGTCGCGGCGAGCCCGAACCAGGTCAGCGCATATCCAAGATGATCATTCTTGAAGCGGACCAGGGTTTCGCCCGCCTGCGGAAGACCCGCTGCCGGTGTCGCGTTCGCGTCCAGATCGACGCTGTACGGGGCGAGGCTGCCCGCGTCCAGACCCAGAACCTGACCCATTGCGCCAGTATCGCGCGCGAACCATAGCCTGTCGGTCGCGTTGGGTTCAGGCGTCGTCCAGTTCGGTTTTTCGCTTAGGCGCACCAGTCCTGTGAGTTGCACCTGTCCCGTCGGCGCTTCGAGCGCGGCCTGTTTTGCATCGCCGGCAAGTTCCTGGGGCAGAAATCCCCGGTTGACGAAGACCGTCCAGCCGTCTGCGGTTCGAAACGGCGCGTAGACCATGACCCCGGGTCCCCCGAGCGGACCGGCAGGATCCGACAGTGCCGTGTAGTAGAAGGTGTTTCCCTCCAGAAACGCCCCTTCCAGGACGACATGAAGATAGTCGTCGGCTTCGCCCAGGGTCTCCCAGGCCCCGGGAGCGGGAGCAGCCACCGGGGGCCTGGTTATGCCTTCCTCGACCTGAGCAATCAGGTTGTTCTTCCACTCCAGGCGATTGAGCTGCCAGAAACCGAGATTCAGCAGAATCGCAAGGCCGACCACGGCCGCGATTGCTGGCAGGAGAAGTCTCTTAATTCCACCCATGGGCAGGTCGTGTCTCTTTGTTCAAGGTCCGCTGCAAACTCACTCTTCGCCCGTCGTGTCCAACCGGCCTTCCTCGGCGTTGTGCCGGAACTGCAGCGCGATCATGAGTCCTTTCAGCGGACGCAGCACGGATGCGGCGAGGATAACCGTCAGCGGCAGCCACAAAACCAGATGGAGCCAAATGGGCGGTTGGAAAGACAGTTCGACAAACAGCACCAGGCCGACGATCACGAAGCCGACGATCATGATGACGAAGACAGCCGGGCCGTCGCCGCTGTCCGCAAAGGAATAGTCCAGCCCGCAGGCGGCGCAGGATGTCTTCACGCTCAAAAACCCGTCGAACAACCTTCCCTGTCCGCACCGCGGACACTTGCCGGACAGCCCGGCCGATACCGGGTTCACGGACGGAAAGTGAGCTTTGTCTTCCATGGAGCCTCTTTTGGCGCTTGAAGCAAAAACGCCCGGGCTGTGAGCAGACCGGGCGTTTCCAATTGAGCAGGCTTTCCGGCTTAATGCGGTGCCGGTGTTCCCGCGCCCCAGATGTAAATCGCGACGAACAGGAACAGCCAGACAACATCGACGAAGTGCCAGTACCAGGCAGCCGCCTCGAAGCCGAAATGCTTGTCGACCGTGAACTGGCCGGCAAGGGCACGCAGCAGGCAAACCAGCAGGAAGATCGTTCCCACGATCACATGGAAGCCGTGGAAGCCGGTCGCCATGTAGAAGGTCGCGCCGTAGATGTTGCCGTCGAAGGTAAAGGCGGCGTGACCATACTCGTACGCCTGAACGATGGTGAACAGGACACCCAGCAGAACGGTCAGAACCAGACCCCACTTCAGACCCTCGCGGTCATTGTGAAGCAGCGCGTGGTGCGCCCAGGTGACGGTTGTGCCCGAGCACAGCAGGATCAGCGTGTTCAGGAGTGGCAGATGCCAGGGGTCGAAGGTCAGGATACCGTCGGGCGGCCAGTGGCCTCCGGTTGCCTCGACACGGCTGTACTGGATTGCCTCGCCGGCAAAGAGCGCAGCATCGAAATAGGCCCAGAACCAGGCGACGAAGAACATGACCTCTGAGGCGATGAACAGCAGCATGCCGTAACGCAGGTGCAGTGACACGACGCGCGTATGGTAGCCTTCCTGCGATTCCTTGATGGTGTCGCTCCACCAGCCATACATGACATAGAGAACCACCAGCAGGCCGACCGCGAACAGCATCCAGCTTGTTCCGGCAAGGTCCATGCCGAAAAGAGTGAAATCGTTGCCTCCGGCCGCTTTCATCCAAGCGATTGCGCCGATCGCCATGATGAATGCGCCAATCGACCCGATAAACGGCCAGGGGCTCGGCTCCACCAGGTGGTAATCGTGGTTCTTGGTATGTGCCTCAGCCATCAGCAAGCTCTCCAAACACAGTCATTTCGCTCGCGCCTTGCGCAAGTCTCACAATTTCGTTTCAGCATCGGGTGCGTCGACCCGCGCTGCAACAGGTTGTTCCGGTTCTTCTACCGGGAAGAACGTGTAGGACAAAGTGATTTCCTTCACGTGCTTCAATTCAGGGTCCTTGTCCATCTCGGGATCGACAAAGAACACCACGGGCATCTCGACCGTTTCACCGGCCTCAAGCGGCTGCTCCGTAAAGCAGAAACAGTCCAGCTTGTTGAAATAGGCCCCGGCGGCAGGCGGCCAGACATTGAAGGTCGATGTTCCGACCGAGGTCTTGCTGCCGGTATTGGTTGCCACATAGGCGAGTTGCGCGCTTTCGCCCATTTTCAGGGAGACGGAGCGCTGCTCGGGTTTGAAATTCCAGGACAGCTGATTGACGTTCCCGTCAAAGCGCACGGTGATGACCCGGTCGATCACCATGTCACTTTCGGTCTCGGCAATCTGCGGCGTTCCACCGAAACCGGTAACCCGGCAGAACAGATCATACAGCGGAACGGCCGCGTAAGAGGCTCCGACCATCAGCCCGAACATGCCCGCACAGGCAAACGCCACCTTGCGGTTGCTTGTGGCCACAGCTGCTTTTCTGTCCTGCTCGTTGCTCACGCGCTTTTCCCTATAGAGCCCTGTCCATGACACTCGGTCCCAGCTTCACGATGGTGACCACGTAAAACAATACCACAAGCGCAAGAAGCGCCAGCGCGATCGCAATCGAGCGCGATCTGCGCTTTTTCTGCTGTTCCGCCGTGAGCCGGATCCCCGGATCTTCCTCGATCATCCCTCTAAGCTCCGGCGATCAGGCTTTCGCCCAGCAGAAGGGCGAACAGCATGAAGAGGTAGAAGATCGAGAACTTGAACAGGCGGATGCAGGCCTGACGTGCGACATCGCCATCACGCTTGCGCCAGATATCGGCTGCGAGCATGACAAAAATCGCACCGAGCACCGCCGAGGCGGCACCATAGACCGGGCTCGCGTACCCGAGCAGGTGGGGGGCAACGCCGATCGGCGCCAAAAGCACGGAATAGACCAGGATCTGATGTCTTGTGTTGGTTTCCCCTGCCACGACCGGAAGCATCGGCACGCCCGCAGACCGGTAGTCGCCGCTCTTGAAAAGCGCCAGCGCCCAGAAATGCGGCGGCGTCCACATGAAGATGATCAGAAAAAGAACGAAGCT
>JBCDEN010000460.1:0-4095 GCA_039179715.1 Pseudomonadota bacterium | reverse complement strand
CTTGCCGACGCCATGCACAAGGCGGCCGCGGATCTGTCCAACGGCATGAAGCAGCGCGTCGGTATTGCGCGTGCCTTTGCGCTGTCTCCGAAATTGCTGCTTCTGGACGAGCCCTTCGGCATGCTCGACAGCCTGACACGCTGGGAACTGCAGGACGTCCTGATGGATGTTTGGAAGCGGACTCAGGTGACGGCCATCTGTGTCACCCATGACGTCGATGAAGCGATCCTTCTCGCCGACCGGGTTGTCATGATGTCGAACGGGCCGAATGCGCGGATCGGCAACATCATGGATGTCGATCTGCCGCGACCACGCTCGCGCAAGGAGCTTCTCGCGCATCCTGACTATTACGCCTACCGCGAAGAGTTGCTGGACTTCCTGGAAGCCTATGAAGGCGGCGCGGACCCCAGTGAAGACCAACTCAAATCCATCCAGGAAAAACGTGCAGCGCGCATGGCCCGCCAAAAGGCAGCCGTCGAAGCGGCCGAATGAACTGGGGAGAGGACGAATGAGCAAACAGAAACTCGTCATCGTCGGAAACGGGATGGCGCCGGGACGGATGCTGGAATACCTGTTTGAAAAGGACAGGGACGCCTATGACGTCACCATTTTCAATGCCGAGCCGAGGGTCAACTACAACCGGCTGATGCTGTCCCCGGTGCTGTCCGGCGAGAAAAGCTATGAGGACATCATCACCCACGGGGATGACTGGTACGGCGAAAACGGGGTCACTCTGCATAAGTCTGCGAGGGTTTCAGAGATCAACCGGACCGCGAAAACGGTGTCGGCCGAAAACGGCCTGAGCGCAGCTTACGACAAGCTGGTGATCGCGACAGGGTCGAACCCGTTCATCATCCCGCTTCCGGGCAAGGATCTTGACGGCGTCCTGACCTACCGTGATCTGGACGACGTGGAAAAGATGCTGGAGGCCGCCAGTGGCGGCGGCCGCGCGGTCGTGATCGGCGGCGGCCTGCTCGGGCTGGAAGCGGCCGCCGGTCTGAAGATGCAGGGCATGGACGTCACGGTGCTGCACCTGATGCCGACACTGATGGAACGTCAGCTGGATCCGGCGGCAGGCTTTCTCCTGGAAGAGGAATTCAAACGCCGCGGTATCGAGGTTCGCACAAAGGCCAACAGCCACGAGATACTCGATGACGGTTCGGGCCACGTGAAGGGCATCCGGCTCGACGACGGCACCGAAATCGACGCATCGATCATCGTCATGGCGGTCGGCATCCGTCCGTCCTCCGATCTTGCCAAGTCGGTCTCGCTCGATGTCGGGCGTGGCGTTCAGGTCAGCGATGACATGCGCACAAGCGATCCGGATATCTTCGCGCTCGGTGAATGTGTCGAACATCGCGGCATGTGTTATGGACTGGTCGCCCCCCTCTATGAAATGGCGGAAGTGATTGCGGACAATCTGCTTGGAGGGTCTTCCGAATATACCGGCTCCGTGACAGCGACCAAGCTGAAAGTGACGGGAGTTGATTTGTATTCAGCCGGTGATTTTGCCGAAGGCGACGACCGCGAGGAAATCGTTCTCAGGGATGCATCTGCCGGGGTTTACAAGCGGCTTGTCCTGAAGGACAACAGGATCATCGGCGCTGTTCTCTACGGGGAAACTTCTGACGGTCCCTGGTTCTTCGATCTCTTGAAAAAACAATCGGATGTCTCCGAAATGCGGGAGACGCTGATCTTCGGCCAGGCGTATCAGGGGGGCGCCCCCCTGGACCCTACGGCGGCCGTTGCAGCCTTGCCGGATGATGCGGAAATCTGCGGCTGCAACGGCGTATGCAAGGGCAATATCGTCACTGCGATCAACGACAAGGGTCTGACGTCGCTCGACGATGTCAGGGCGCATACCAAGGCGTCCGCCTCGTGCGGCACCTGCACGGGTCTCGTTGAACAGCTTATGCAGGTGACACTCGGCGATGCCTACAATCCGGCAGCCGTGACACCCATGTGCGGCTGTACCCATCTCGGGCACAGCGACGTGCGCCGCTTGATCAAGTCCAAGCAGCTGAAAACCATTCCTGCGGTCATGCAGGAACTGGAATGGACCACCTCGGGCGGCTGCGCGAAATGCCGTCCGGCGCTCAACTACTATCTCGTCAGCGACTGGCCGGACGAATATGCGGACGATTACCAGTCCCGGTTCATCAATGAACGCGTCCACGCCAACATCCAGAAGGACGGGACCTATTCCGTCGTGCCGCGCATGTGGGGCGGGATGACCTCCTCGAAGGAACTGCGGGCGATTGCCGACGTGGTCGACAAGTTCAACATTCCGGCGGTGAAATGCACTGGCGGTCAGCGCATCGACATGCTCGGCATCAAGAAGGAAGACCTTCCGGCTGTCTGGGCGGATCTCGGCAAGGCCGGTTTCGTCTCCGGCCAGGCCTATGCAAAGGGTCTGAGGACGGTGAAGACCTGCGTCGGCTCGGACTGGTGCCGTTTTGGTACGCAGGATTCGACCGGTCTCGGGATCAAGATCGAGAAGTTCATGTGGGGATCCTGGACGCCGGCCAAGCTCAAGCTTGCCGTCTCCGGATGTCCGCGAAACTGCGCGGAAGCCACCTGCAAGGACATCGGCATCGTCTGCGTCGACAGTGGCTATGAGATCCATTTCGCCGGTGCCGCGGGTCTCGATATCAAGGGCACCGAGGTGCTTGGTCTCGTCAAGACCGAGGAAGAGGCACTGGAGCACGTTGTGGCTCTCACGCAGATGTACCGCGAGCAGGGGCATTACCTGGAGCGGATCTACAAGTGGGCGAAACGTATCGGTTATGACGAGATCCGCAGCCAGATCATGGACGATGAAGACAAGAGGAAGGCTTTTTTCGACCGCTTCGTCTTCAGTCAGAAATTCGCACAGGTCGATCCGTGGTCCGAGCGCGTGTCCGGCAAGGACAAGCATGAATTCAAACCCATGGCGATCCTGCAGGCGGAGGCGGCCGAATGAACGCGGAAACGAGAAACTGGGTCGCGATCGGAGATCTGGCGGATATTCCGCGCGCAGGTGCACGCGTGGTGAAGACCGAAAAGGGATGCATCGCCGTGTTCCGTACGGTGGACGACGAGGTCTTTGCCCTGGATGACCGCTGTCCGCACAAGGGCGGCCCTCTCAGCCAGGGCATCGTGCACGGCTCCTCCGTCACCTGTCCGCTGCACAACTGGGTGATCGATCTTGCGACCGGCCTCGCGCGCGGTGCCGACGAGGGCGCTGTCGCGGTGACCACGGCACGGGTGGAAAACGGCAAGGTGCTGCTCGCGGCCGACGATCTGGCGCGCCGCGCCGGGTGAATGAAAGACCGGAAAATGACGCCTGAAAAAAACAACGCAACGTCCGGGTCTGGTGAGGAAACAAAAAGGGGGGCAGGGTGACCGCTTTCACAAATACAAAAACGGTCAAGACCACCTTTCCATTTTGCGGGTTCGGCTGCGGCGTCCTGGTGACGCCGCAGCAAGACGGGTCCGTCGATATCAAGGGCGATCCGGATCATCCGGCAAATTTCGGCCGCTTGTGTTCGAAGGGATCTGCGCTCGGTGAGACGCTCTCTTTCGAGGACAGGATCTTTCACCCGCAGGCCGGCGGGAAACGAACCGATTGGCCGACGGCACTTGGTCTCGTGGCCGACAGGTTTGCCAGCGCGATCCGGGATCATGGGCCTGACAGTGTTGCCTTTTATGTCTCGGGTCAGATCCTCACGGAAGACTATTATGTCGCCAACAAGCTGATGAAGGGCTTTATCGGTTCGGCGAATATCGACACGAATTCCCGCCTTTGCATGGCGTCTTCCGTTGCCGGGCACAGACGTGCCTTCGGCAGCGATACCGTGCCGGGCACCTACGAGGATCTGGAAACCTGTGATCTTCTGGTTCTGGTCGGGTCCAACCTGGCCTGGTGCCACCCTGTCCTGTTTCAGCGGGTCGAGGCGGCGAAGATGGCAAATCCTCACATGCGGGTGGTTGTAGTCGATCCGCGGGAAACCGCGACCTGCGCCATCGCCGATCTGCATCTGGCGCTGAAACCGGACACGGATGTCGCGCTCTTCAACGGTTTGCTGGCCTTTCTGGCCGACACCGACGCGCTTG
>JBCDEN010000062.1:0-10988 GCA_039179715.1 Pseudomonadota bacterium | reverse complement strand
CCCATCGGCAGCGTTGCGCCGCTTGCCCGATACACCGCATCGCTCTGCGCGACGCGCCTTGCCGAATGAGCTGCTTGCCAACATCAAATTGGGCAGACTTACCGCCCGATGCTCTAGCCGATTTTCGGGTCGAGACTTCCGTCCGCGTAGCGCGCCGCCATGTCGGCAAGCGTGACGATCTTCGTGATCTTGGACGCCTGGCCTGCCGTGTTGAAGGCTTCCAGGCGTTCCACGCAAAGCTTCTGCATGGCCTCGCGCGCCGGCTTCAGATATTTGCGCGGGTCGAATTCGCCCGGATTTTCGCTGAGGACGCGGCGGATCTGACCGGTAAGCGCCATGCGGTTGTCCGTGTCGATGTTGATCTTGCGGACGCCGTTCTTGATGCCGCGCTGGATTTCCTCGACAGGCACGCCCCACGTCTGGGGCATTTCACCGCCATACCGGTTGATGATGTCCTGCAGATCCTGCGGAACCGACGACGAACCATGCATGACAAGATGCGTGTCCGGCAGGCGTCTGTGAATTTCCTCGATCACGTGCATGGCCAGGATCTCGCCGTCCGGCTGGCGCGTGAACTTGTAGGCCCCGTGGCTGGTGCCCATCGCGATCGCGAGCGCGTCGACCTTGGTTTCCTGCACGAACTTGACCGCCTCGGCCGGATCGGTCAGCAGCTGGTCATGGCTGAGTTTGCCCTCGGCGCCGTGACCGTCCTCCTTGTCGCCCATGCCGGTTTCAAGCGATCCGAGCACGCCGAGTTCACCTTCGACGGAAATGCCGCCCAGATGCGACATGTCGGTGACCGTCTTGGTGACACCGACATTGTAGTCCCAGTTGGCCGGGGTCTTGCCATCCGCCTCGAGGGACCCGTCCATCATCACCGATGTGAAGCCGGCCTGAATGGCGGTCATGCAGGTCTGGGGCGCGTTGCCGTGGTCCAGATGAACGCAGACCGGAATATGCGGGTAGATCTCGACGACTGCATCCATCATGTGCTTCAGCATCACGTCGTGAGCGTAGGCACGCGCGCCGCGGGATGCCTGGATGATGACGGGGGAACCGGTCTGATCGGCCGCCGCCATGATCGCCAGAGCCTGCTCCATGTTGTTGATGTTGAATGCTGGAACGCCGTAGTCGTTCTCTGCAGCGTGATCAAGCAACTGGCGAAGGGTAATACGAGCCATCAATTGTCTCCCGGTATCGGTTTCCCGCCTGCCGCGGACCTTTGCAGTCTGAAATACATCGCGGCAGTACGTCAATCTGTGGTCGTTCTAACAAGATTCTCAAGCTTGGAAAGAGCGGCACGACCGCTTAAATCAATTTAAATACAAGCGCATGGCGAAAATTTGCGAGCACAATTAATTCGGTTCACGAATTAATTTCAGGCGGAACACCGTCAAACAAGGACCGCGTCAAACGAGCGAGCTGATGTCGACGAAGGTCCCGGCAGGGTCCCGAAGGATCATGCGGCGCTGGCCGTAAGGCATGTCCCTTGGCGGTTCGACGATCACGGCATTTGCGGCCTGCGCCTTCTCATGGATGGCGTCGCAATCGTTCACGACGAAGGTCAGCATGATCCCGGCCGGTGCCTCCCGGGCCCCGGCCGGAACAATCTCGCTGGTCTGTTTCAAAATGCCGAGTTCAATGGCTGAATTCTCCGGGTCCGCGAGATTGACGAACCAGTCGGCGGAAAATTTCGGCGTCATGCCAAGCAGCGTTTCGTAGAAGGCGGCGGTTGCCGCGACATCTTCGGTCAGAATATTGGCAAAACACCGCTGCATTTTATCCTCCTTGCGGGATCTCAGCCTTCCAGGGCCTTGACGCCCGGCAGTTCCTTGCCTTCCAGCCATTCCAGGAAAGCACCGCCTGCGGTGGACACATAGGAGAAACTCGCCGCCGCGCCAGCGTGATTGAGCGCAGCAACCGTATCGCCGCCACCGGCCACGGAATTCAGTTTCCCGGCTTTGGTGTTTTCAGCCGCGTGCCGTGCGGCAGCGACGGTCGCCTTGTCGAAGGGCGCGATCTCGAACGCGCCGAGCGGGCCGTTCCACACGAGCGTCTTGGCCGCGTCGATCTTGGAGCTGACCGTTTTGATGGACACCGCGCCGACGTCCAAAATCATTGCATCGGCGGGTATGGCGTCGAGCGCGACCGTTTCATTGTCAGCGCCGGCCTTGAATTCCCGCGCAACAACGGCGTCGTCAGGCAGCACGATTTCGCAGTTGGCCGCCTCGGCTGCGGTCATGATCCTCTTTGCCGTATCCGCAAGATCGTGCTCGCAAAGCGATTTGCCGACATCGGTGCCCTTGGCGGCCAGGAAGGTGTTGGCCATGCCGCCGCCGATCACCAGCATGTCGACCTTGGAGACAAGATTTTCCAGGAGATCGATCTTGGAGGAAACCTTCGCGCCGCCGACAACGGCCAGCACCGGGCGGACCGGTTCACCGAGGGCGGACCCGAGCGCTTCCAGCTCTGCCTGCATTGTGCGGCCCGCATAGGCGGGAAGCAGTTTTGCGATGCCCTCGGTCGAGCCATGCGCGCGGTGCGCTGCGGAAAAGGCGTCATTCACGTAAATATCGCCATTCGCTGCCAGGGCCCTGGCAAACTCCGGATCGTTCTTTTCCTCGCCCGTGTGGTAGCGGGTGTTCTCCAAAAGCAGAACACCGCCGTCCGCCAGGGCCGCGATGGCGTCTGCCGCCACCGGGCCGATGCAGTCATCGGCAAAGGCGACCGGCTTTCCCAGCAGATCCGCGACAGCCGGGGCCACAGGTGCGAGCGACATGTCCGCGACGCGCTCGCCCTTAGGGCGGCCGAAATGCGCGAGAAGGATAACTTTTGCACCTTTGTCGGAGAGTTCGCGAATGGTCGGCAGCACGCGTTCGATGCGCGTCGTGTCGGTGACCTTGCCGCCATCCATCGGGACATTCAGGTCGACGCGCACAAGCACGCGCTTGCCGGTGAGGACGGACAGGTCGTCGAGAGTTTTGAAAGCCATCAGTTTTTCCTGGGGTGGGACGCGGGTCGGACAAAAAAGGCGGATGCGGTCGATCCGCATCCGCCATTGGGTTATGTCGAATGTTGAGCCATCCGCACTGCGGCTCAGATCAGCTTCGCCATGGCAATGGCCGTGTCGGCCATGCGGTTGGAGAAGCCCCACTCGTTGTCGTACCAGGACAGGATGCGAACAAACGTGCCGTCCAGAACCTTGGTCTGATCCGTATGGAAGACCGAGGAGTGGCTGTCGTGGTTGAAGTCCATCGATACCAGCTTGTCGTCCGTGTAGCCGAGAATGCCTTTCAGCTTGCCGTCGGCAGCTTCGCGGATCGCGCTGTTGATTTCCTCGACAGTCGTCGCGCGCGAGGCGATGAAGTTGAGATCGACGACGGAGACGTTCGGCGTCGGTACACGGATTGCGACGCCGTCCAGCTTGCCGTTGAGTTCCGGCAGCACCAGGCCGACCGCCTTGGCCGCACCGGTCGATGTCGGGATCATGGACATGGCCGCGGCACGTGCGCGGTAGAGATCCTTGTGCATGGTGTCCAGCGTCGGCTGGTCGCCCGTGTAGGAGTGGATCGTGGTCATGAAGCCGTGCTCGATGCCGATGGCTTCGTTCAGCACATAGGCGACCGGAGACAGGCAGTTGGTGGTGCAGGACGCATTGGACACAACGAGGTCGTCCGCGGTCAGGGCGCTGTCATTGACGCCGAAGACGATGGTCTTGTCGGCGCCGGCAGCCGGAGCGGAAACGAGGACACGCTTGGCACCGGCTTCCAGGAGCATGGACGCTTTTTCCTTGGCGGTGAAGATGCCTGTGCAGTCCATGGCGACTTCCACGCCAAGCTCGCCCCAGGGCAGCTCTTTCGGGTCGCGGATCGCCGTGACCTTGATCGGCTTGCCGCCGCCGACCGTGATGGTGTCGCCGTCGACGACGACCTCGGCCGGGAACCGGCCATGAACCGAATCGTAACGCAGCAGGTGCGCATTGGTTTCAACCGGTCCCAGATCGTTGATCGCGACAACTTCGATGTCCGTGCGTCCGCTTTCCACGATGGCCCGCAGAATGTTCCGGCCGATGCGGCCGAAGCCGTTGATTGCTACCTTGGTTACCATTTTCCACTCCCGCAATCCCGAGCGTCCGTCCAGAGACCGGACGCCGATTGATGAACCACCTGAGGGTGGCTGCGATTGAGAGCACGCATGTGCTCAGGTCCCGGCGTCTTATGGAGGAAAAGCCACCGGGCATTGAATTCACTCAGGCTTCGAGCCGTTCCTTCACCGACGCGACAACCGCATCCGAGGTGATGCCGAAGTGTTCGTAAAGGGCCTTGTAGGGTCCGCTCGCGCCAAAGCCGGTCATGCCGACAAAGATGCCGTCGTTGCCGATGAAGCGGTCCCAGCCCATGCGGATGCCCGCCTCGACGGCGACCTTGACGGGACTTTCGCCGATCACGGCAGCCTTGTAATCATCGGACTGGGCTTCGAACAGTTCGAAGGACGGTACGGAAACAACCCTGGTGGCGACACCGGCCCCGGAAAGTTCCTTCTGTGCGTTGACCGCAATCTCCGCTTCGGACCCCGAAGCGAACAGGGTGACGGCCGCGTCGTCATCGGTGTCCACGAGCACGTAGGCGCCTTTTGCGCACAGATTGCTCTCTTCATAACTCTTGCGCAGCGACGGCAGGTTCTGGCGGGTGAGCGCCAGAACGGACGGTCCGTCCCGGTGTTCAAGTGCAAGCTGCCAGCATTCCAGCGTTTCGGTGATGTCCGCAGGGCGGTACAGCGTCAGGTCCGGGATCGCGCGCAGGGCCGCGAAATGTTCGACCGGCTGGTGCGTCGGTCCGTCTTCGCCAAGGCCGATGGAATCGTGGGTCATCACATGAATGACGCGCTGTTTCATCAGGGCGGCCAGGCGGATCGACGGGCGGCAGTAGTCTGAAAAGATCAGGAAACCGCCGGAATAGGGGATGATCCCGCCATGCAGCGCCATGCCGTTCATCGCGGCGGCCATGCCGTGTTCCCGGACGCCGTAGTGGATGTAGCGGCCCGAGAAATCGTCCGGTGTCACCGGCTCGGTCTGCGGTGTCTTGGTGTTGTTGGACCCTGTCAGGTCGGCGGAGCCGCCGATCGTTTCGGGCACCACCTCGTTAATGACGTTGAGAACGGCTTCGGACGCCTTGCGGGTGGCCATGGTCGGCTGGTCGGCGGCGAGCTGCTTCTTGTAGTCGAGCACGGCCTGGGTGAACGTGGACGGCAGGTCACCGCGATTGCGGCGCTCGAATTCGGCCCGGGCCTCGGTATCGGCTTCCGCGAAACGCTTTTGCCAGTCCTTGTGAGCGTGGGCCGATCTCAGACCGGCAATGCGCCACGCGTCCAGGATATCGCTCGGAACCTCGAACGGTTCGTGCGGCCAGTTGAGCGCTTCGCGCGTCAGCGCGATTTCCTCGGCGCCGAGCGGTGCGCCGTGCGCTTTTGCCGTACCGGCCTTGTTCGGGGCGCCGAAACCGATCGTCGTCTTGGCGGCAATCAGCGTCGGGCTGTCGCTCGCCTGTGCCTGCTTGATGGCGGCGGCAATCGCCTCCGGATCGTGGCCGTCGACGCGCAGGGTGTTCCAGCCGGAGGCCTCGAAGCGTTCCAGCTGGTTGGTGCTGTCGGTAATCTCGACCTTGCCGTCGATCGAAATGCCGTTGTCGTCCCAGAAGACGATCAGCTTGTTCAGTTTGAGATGGCCCGCGAGTGTCAGCGCCTCCTGGCTTATGCCCTCCATCAGGCAGCCGTCACCGGCAAGCACATAGGTGTAGTGATCGACGAGCGGCTTGCCAAACCGGTCGGCCTGCAGCCGTTCGGCAATTGCCATGCCGACCGCGTTGCCGAACCCCTGTCCGAGCGGACCGGTGGTGGTTTCAATGCCGGCGCCGTGGCCGTATTCGGGGTGACCTGCCGTCCGGGAGCCGAGCTGGCGGAAATTCTTGAGCTCGTCCAGCGTGAAATCTTCGTAGCCGAGCAGGTAAAGCAGGCTGTAAAGCAGCATCGAGCCGTGCCCGGCGGACAGAACGAACCGGTCGCGGTCTGCCCAGTCCGGGGCCGTCGGGTCGAATTTCAGGAATTCGGTAAACAGCACCGTTGCGATATCGGCCGCACCCATGGGCAGTCCGGGGTGCCCGGATTTCGCCTGTTCCACCGCATCAATTGCAAGAAAGCGGATCGCGTTTGCCATGCGATGGTGTTTTTCAAGATCGGTCATCACTATCCCGTTGCTGCTGTGAAGCCTCCGCCGCCGGACTGTCGCCGGCCGCGGCAAATTGAAGTGCACTCCGGAAATGACGGTTGCCAGCTCCGTTCAGGCGCCAGACAAATATCAGGAACGCGCACCGAGTCAATAAAGCTGCGGGCTGCGCACGAAGTTATGAAAACGCGTGGTCCTGCTTTACAGAGTTGAGGATTCTGCCAATGGTGCCATTGACTGGGACAAGTCCGGTTGCCTAATCTCGATATTCTGACGAGGAATTGCTTTTTCGCCAAAGCAAGCGTGCCTCACGCGCCGGGCAGCGCGGGGTGTGGCATCAGATTGCTGATCGAGGTGAAAACATCAAGACTCCTTAAAAAGAAACGGGGAAATCAAAGCGGGCCGCCGCAAGAAAAGATCAGGACGGCTTAAAATAATGGCGGAAATCGACTGCGTTGAAAAAACCAGCCTGGCCGATGCGGTAAAGCGGCTCGATGCGGCTGTGGGACATCTGGAGACGGCCGTTCAGCGGCGCATGGATGCCGACAGGTCGCTGAATTCCCTTCAGGACGACCTTCAGCGGCTCGGCGAGGACAGGTCCCAGCTGGCCGCGTCGCTTGATGAAAGCGAGGCGCGGGCATCGCGGCTCGAGGAAGCCAACAAGGATGTGTCCAGACGGCTTGTTTCCGCAATGGAAACGATCCGCAGCGTGCTGGATGCGCACGGGGGCTGACCTACGGGAGAGCGACGACGAATGGCGCAGATAACGGTCACGATCAATGGCAAGTCCTTCCGGATGGCTTGCGACGACGGCGAGGAAGACCGGTTGATGGGACTGGCCGCCCGGTTCGACGGCTGGATCAACGAACTCAAGGGCGCGTTCGGAGAAATCGGCGATCAGAGGCTGACGGTGATGGCCGGGATCATGGCAACGGACCAGCTGTCCGAACTCGAGCGCAAACTGGCCGACCTTGAAGCGCAGCTTGCCGAAGCCCGGCAGCAGCAGGTCGCCGCCCTCGACGACATGAGCCAGAACGAAGAAGAACTTTCCCGCGCGGTGAATACCGCTGCTGCGCGAATCGAAAGCCTGGCGGAGGGTCTCACCACAAGCCTGCGGCCCCAGGACCCTTCCTGAAACCGGCGGCGATCCGGAGTCTTGTCAATTTCCTCTCAGGTGAAGACAAGCTGCACTGGTAATTGCTCCTGAGCAGGGCTATATGCGTTAGCTGCGGCTGCCCGATTTGTCAGGAATATTTCCCCGGGGCCTTACGCATTCCCTCGGGAGCTGTCCCTGCTCTGGGCCGTGGTCCGTTGCACACGGCGCCCACCTACATTGTAGGTTTCCCGGGATTGCAATTCCAACGGTCGGACGGCTGCGCTTCATCCAGACTGAATTCCAGATATCAATGCAAACCAGGACCTTGTGAGGCGCATGAGCGACGTTTCTACTCCCGGAGCCGCAAAGGCCGGGCTCAGAAAAGAGGTTCTTTCCCGGCGGCGGAGCATGGACGAGCTGGAGCGGATCGAGAAGAGCCTTCAGCTTGTTGATCACGGCCATGCCCTGCCGCTGCCGGACGGGGCGGTTGTTGCCGGTTTCTGGCCGATCCGCGACGAGATCGACCCCCGACCGCTTCTGGACCTGTTGCGCCAGAAAGGCCACAGGTTGAGTTTGCCAGTGATGAGCGGGCCAAGCCTGATTTTCCGCCATCTTGACAGAGACACGGAACTGGTCGAAGCCGGCTTCGGCTGCCGGGAGCCGAGCGCGGTGGCCGAAGAGGTCCGTCCGGATGTGCTGCTGATGCCGCTTGCGGGTTTCGATTCAAGCGGCAACCGGATCGGCTACGGCAGGGCGTTCTACGACACGGCCATTTCGGCGCTTGAAAGTACCGGACCCGTATTGTGCATCGGCGTTGCGTTTTCGCTTCAGGAGGTTGACCGCGTGCCTGCGGAAGCGCATGACAAGCCCTTGAACGGAATCCTTACCGAACACGGCTACCGGCCGTTCGGCTGATCACGCGAGGGTGTATGCGTATCTTGTTTATTGGCGATCTGGTCGGCCGGACCGGACGCAACGTGGTCATCGAGCGCCTGCCGGGACTGGTTGAGGACAACCAGCTCGATTTCGTGATCGTCAACGGCGAAAACGCGGCGGCCGGTTTCGGGATTACCGAAGCGATCCTGCGCGATGTTCTTGACGCAGGGGCCGATGTGGTAACGACCGGCAATCACGTGTGGGACCAGCGCGACACGCTTGTCTACATCGAGCGCCAGGACCGTTTGCTGCGTCCGGTGAACTATCCTTCGGGCACGCCGGGCCGCGGGGCTCACCTTTACACGGCCCGCAACGGCGCCCAGGTTATGGTGGCAAACGTCATGGGGCGGGTCTTCATGGACGCCATGGATGATCCCTTCGCCGCAATCGACAGGGTGGTCAACGAGTGCCCGCTCGGCGAGGTTGCCGATGCCATCATCGTCGACATGCATGCGGAAGCGACCAGCGAAAAACAGGCCATGGGGCACTTTCTTGACGGGCGTGTCAGTCTTGTCGTCGGCACCCATACACATGTGCCGACAGCTGATCATCAAGTCCTGGAACACGGAACCGCCTACATGTCGGACGCCGGCATGTGCGGGTCCTATGACAGCGTTCTTGGAATGGACAAGGAAGAACCGGTGAACAGGTTCCAGCGCAAGATCCCGGGCGCGCGCTTTGCACCAGCTTCTGGTGCTGCAACCCTTTGCGGCGTCGCCATCGAAACCGACGAACGGACCGGCCTTGCGGAACGGATCGCACCGGTGCGCATTGGCGGCCTGCTGGAGCCTGTCCTGCCGGATTTCTGGACCGGCGCGGGCTGATCGGTCCCGTTCTCGTCAGGGCGCTGGATTTTCAGCGTCAATTTGCCTATAAGCGGCGCAGTTTTTGTCAAGATCAGATCCAAAGAGCCGGGAAGAGCCATGGCAGGCCATTCAAAATTCAAGAACATCATGCACCGCAAGGGCCGCCAGGATGCGGCGCGCTCGAAGATGTTCTCCAAGCTTTCCAAGGAAATCACCGTTGCCGCCAAGATGGGTGATCCGGATCCGGATACGAACCCGCGCCTGCGCCTGGCCGTGCAGAATGCCAAGGCACAGTCGATGCCGAAGGACAATATCCAGCGGGCGATCAACAAGTCCCAGTCCGGCGATGGCGACAATTACGAAGAGATCCGCTACGAAGGCTACGGCCCGGCAGGCGTCGCCGTGGTCGTCGAAGCACTGACCGACAACCGCAACCGGTCCGCGTCGAATATCCGCTCCTACTTCACCAAATGCGGCGGTTCGCTCGGCGAAACCGGCTCCGTCTCCTTCATGTTCGATCGGGTTGGGGAGGTTATCTACAAACCGGAGGCCGGAGAGGCCGAGGCGGTTCTTGAAGCGGCCATCGAGGCCGGGGCGGAAGATGTCCAGTCCGACGAAAGCGGCCACACGATCTATGCCGCGTTTGAGGATCTGAACGATGTCGCCAAGGCCCTGGAAGAAACGCTGGGCGAGGCGGATTCCACCAAGATCATCTGGAAACCCCAGAACCTGACGCCGGTCGATGCGGACAAGGCCCAGACCCTGATGAAACTGATCGACATGCTCGAAGACGATGACGATGTGCAGAACGTCTATTCGAATTTCGATGTGGACGAGGAAACCATGGCGGCGCTTGCCTCCTGAGGCTTGCTGCCCCGGTTTGAAAGCCCCGGCCCGGCCGGGGTTTGGTTTTGAGGCCCGTTCTAAAGCGTCATCATCCGGTCGGCTTTGAAGTGTCGAGATGCAAAGTGCTTTCCCGTTCCCTGACATTCTCGGCTGACACAGCGCGGCAGGCGAAGATCCAGTCATTCCGGACACGTGCAGCGCAAGCTGCGCGCCGATCCGGAACCAAATGCATTTCGCGCTGAAGGCGCGGCTTGGTCTGGTGTTATCAAGAAGAGGGATCGCTTCGCTCACGCTGATTTCTGGATTCCAGATCCGCATTCGGCATTGCCTCACTTGTCTGGAATGACGGTGGTGGAACATCACACCCTCCGCGCCTTTCGCGAACACCGTGAGATGCCGACACTTTGTGCAGGCCGATTTGCTGTTGCTCAACCATCGCTATTGCGCCGATTTTTTCAGGGGAACCCATGAACAAGATCTACGACCTGACGAAGGCCGACCCGAAAACGCTGCAGGAGCGGGCACTGAAACTGTGCGAAGAGGCAGGCGAACTCGCCCAGGCGGTTCTGTCGGTCACCAAGGCGCCGGGCAGCGCCTACAAGAACCATTCGCTTGAAGATGTGCGCGAGGAGGCCGTCGACGCGGCGATCGTGTCGCTCAGTCTTCTGGCGCATGTCTCGGACAGCCGGGAAGACTTCGTGGCACAGGTCGACAGGCTGATGACGCTCAAATGCGCCAAGTGGAGCGAAAAACTCGAGCCCCGGAAAGGCTGAGCTTCATCGCAACAGGATATCGAGCGCCGGCATGCTGATCAGCGCGGCAAGCGCGATCAGGACATAGGCGGCCTTTATGTAAAGCGCCGGCCGTGCCTTGCCGAACCCCCTCGCGCCGAGAAAGGCCGCCTATGTCCTGATCGCGCTCGCCGCGCTGATCAGCATGCCGGCGCTCGATATCCTGTTGCGATGAAGCTCAGCCTTTCCGGGGCACGAGTTTTTCGCTCCACTTGGCGCATTTGAGCGTCATCAGCCTGTCGACCTGTGCCACGAAGTCTTCCCGGCTGTCCGAGACATGCGCCAGAAGACTG
>JBCDEN010000151.1:0-7720 GCA_039179715.1 Pseudomonadota bacterium | reverse complement strand
GAGCGGCGCGACGCTTGCGATCCACCTTTCCATCCGCAACCTGCGCGAAATCGAACGCCAGCTGACACCGCATTACGGCGCGGACTGTCCCGTGATCGTGGCCTACCGGGTCGGCTGGCCGGACGAAACCTTCATTCGCGGCACGCTTTCGACCATCGCCGCAGACGTGCGCGCTTCCAAGATCACCCGCACCGCGCTGATCTTTGTCGGCCATGCATTGAACCCGGGAGAAGACTTCCGCGACAGCGCGCTCTACGACGCGGAGCATTTCCATGTCCTGCGGCCGAAAAAGAAAACCGCAAACACACCCGCATAGCCTCCTCACCTTGCCCACTCCCGCGGGAGTGGGAACGCGTGGGGTTCGATTCCCCACCTCCGCAGAGCCTCAGAATGAAAGTGAAACATCTGCGCCGTCCCGGACCTGATCCGGGACCAAGGCAGCGTCTGAAGGGAGGCCCCGGCTCGAGACCGGGGCGGCGAACGAAGGTCGCGTGGGATTGCCTCATTTTTCCAAAGCGTTGAGGGATTTGCGTCATCCACTCACCCAGTTGCCAGCCCAGTCACCTCTCCCGGCGCGAGAGGGAAACCGGGGAAGCGCAGAGGCAACCTCCCTGCTTCTCCTGCTCCGCGGGTTGAGACTGAGACATCTGCGCCGTCCCGGACTTGATCCGGGACCTGAGAGGTCCCTTGGAGGAGGCCCCGACTCGAGGCCGGGGCGGCGATCAGGGCCTGACCAGAATCTGCGGAAACATGCCAGCGGGCCAGATTTATGTGTGCCTTCGATTTATGTTTCCTGGCGCGCAATCACATGGGCAAACGACCCCATCACGGTACCAGCCCTCAATCCCATGTCGGGCAGGGTATTGCCTTCGGCATCGGCTGCACGGAAGAGACTATCCGCATCACCTTCCTTCAAAGTGGTGGCATAGTGAAATTCGTGCGCGGACAGAGGCGTGTTCCAGGGCAGACTGGCAAGAGGCTGAAGTGTCCGATATCCAAGATGCCTCTCGCGGGTTTCAAACGAGGTTTCCAGCGGCAGAAGCCCGAGCATTTCGTGCCGGCCCCCCTCTGCGTCGGCCAGTCCCTGCCCAAGAACCATGTAGCCGCCGCATTCACCGTAAATGAGCGCTCCCGCGCGCGCGGCCGCGTGCATGCCGGCCTTGAAATTCCCGGCAGCCGCCAGCGCCGCGGCGTGCAGTTCGGGATAGCCTCCGGGCAGGAAAACGGCGTTGGCGCCGCGATCGGGGCTTTCGTCAGCCAGCGGTGAAAAGAAGCTGATTTCCGAGCCCTGCCGCCGCCAGAAGTCCAGAAGGTGCTGGTATGAAAATGCAAATGCGACATCCCGTGCGACGG
This sequence comes from Pseudomonadota bacterium, assembly GCA_039179715.1. Lineage (GTDB taxonomy): Bacteria > Pseudomonadota > Alphaproteobacteria > Rhizobiales > Stappiaceae > Roseibium. The sequence goes on along the minus strand of JBCDEN010000151.1, from coordinate 6,367 downwards.
CGATCCGCTGAGCCAGGGGCGCGGGCAACGCCGCCTCTTCCCTCTTGCCTCCCGAAAGGATGCCGGCGGTGCCTGCGATCGCGTCCAGGTCGATAGTTTGCCGGCAAAGCTCCGCCGCCTTTTCCAGAAAGGTCTCCAGGTCGGGATGCTCGAACGCCTGCACAAGGCCAAGATGCCGCTCCGGCAGAACCAGATCCGAAGACCTGGGCAACGCGCCGAAAACCGTCACTCCGAGCGGCGCGAGAGACGTTCGCAGCATGTTTTCATGACGGGTGCTGCCGACGCGATTGAGAATCACACCGGCAATCCCGATGTCGCTGCGATAGGTCTTGAAACCGTGCACCAGCGCTGCCACCGACTGGGATTGCCTGGCGCAGTCGACGGCCAGCATAACGGGAGCGGAAAGCGTTGCGGCGAGCTGTGCTGCCGACCCTTCACCGTTTGCTGCCCCGTCGAAAAGGCCCATCGCGCCTTCGATCAGCAACAGATCGTGTCCGGCCACCTGCCGAGCCGCGAGCGAGCGAATGGTCGCGCGGTCCATTGCCCAGGCATCCAGATTAACGCAAGGTGCGCCACTCGCAGTTTCATGAAACCTCGGATCGATATAGTCCGGGCCGGACTTCGCGGAAACAATGGAATGCCCGGCGTTCCTGAGCGCGCGGATCAGAGCCAGTGTCACCGTTGTCTTGCCCGCCCCGGAGGACGGCGCCGCGATCAATAGACCCTTGGGAATTCCCGCATCAGGTTCAGCCGGCATCTGCCGAACGGCTTTCGGGCCTCAGGCCCAGCGGATCGGAATTCAGCACTTTGCCCGACATCGCCCCGAGCCAATCGAGGCCTTCGCGCAGGCGGACGACTTCCCCCACGCAGACGATGGCAGGCGGTTTTATCCCAGCAACTTTTGCTTCTTCAGCGCACCGGCCGAGTGTGGTTTCAAGAACCTGTTGCCCGGCCAGGGAGGCATTGCACACGATACCAACGGGCTCGTTCGCCGACCGTCCACACGAGATCAGTTTGCCGGCTATCGTCTCCAGATGTTTCATCGCCATATACATCACGATGACGGGAGATCCCTTTGCAATGCCGTCCCAGTTGACGGCACCCGGCGTCAGCCCGGTCTGGTCGTGTCCGGTCAGGAATGTCACGGCCTGATTGCAATCGCGATGGGTTGTGGGGATCCCGGCATAAGCCAGGCCGCCAATGCCTGCGGTGACGCCCGGTATGATCCGGAACGGCACGCCGGCCTCGACCAGACCGAGTGCTTCCTCACCGCCCCGCCCGAACACGAACGGGTCGCCGCCCTTGAGCCGCAGGACGCGCTTGCCCGCACGGGCATATTCGATCAGCTTCAATGTGATGTCGCGCTGTTTCGGGCTCGGTCTGCCACCGCGCTTGCCGGCGTAGTCCGTGATCGTGCCCGGCCTGACCCAGTCCAGAATGCTCTTGTCGACGAGAGCGTCGTAGACGACGACGTCCGCCTGACGCAAGCCGTTGACCGCGTGCAGCGTCAACAGCCCGGGATCGCCCGGGCCTGCACCCGCAAGCCAGACCCAACCGGATTCGAATTCCGGAAGGCCCTGAGGCAGGATGTTGTTCAGTTCCGACACAGTCATCTTTCCTGTGTATCCGGCAAATCACGCGAGGCCAAGCAAATCAGCGATAGAAATCAAAAGGAATGCGACATTTCAGTCAATCGCACGGCCGGAGCGCGCGCCGCGTCCAGACTTCCGCTATAGAGAAAGCATGTCGAAGAGCGAGCCGAATGAACTGAGACGGGGCTGGACCACCGGCGCATGCGCGACCGCAGCGGCCAAGGCTGCCTTCATCGCGCTTCATGGCGGCATGTTCCCCGATCCGGTGGAGATCACCCTGCCCAAGGGCGGTACCACGGATTTCGTTCTGACACGGCATGGCGCCTCCAACGGATCCGCCTTCGCAACGATCACCAAGGACGCGGGTGACGATCCGGATGTGACCCATGGCGCACTGATCACCTCCACGGTGCGCTTGCTGCCCGCCGGTGAAGGCGTCCGGTTCAAGGCCGGCGATGGGGTTGGAACCGTCACGCGCCCCGGCTTGCCGATCCCTCCGGGTGAACCCGCCATCAACCCGGTGCCGCGCCAGATGATCCAAACCGCGATCTCTGACGCGGCAGCCGCGCTTGGTGTTGCGGCGGACGCCGAGGTTGAGATTTCGATCGACGGCGGCGCGGAGCTCGCACTCAAGACCATGAACGCGCGGCTTGGCATTGTCGGCGGATTGTCGGTTCTCGGCACGACGGGCATCGTGCGGCCGTTTTCCTGTGCCGCATGGATCGCCTCGATCCATCGCGGTGTCGATGTCGCCCGCGCCATCGGCCTGACACATGTCGTCGGAGCGACCGGCTCAGCATCGGAAGACGCTGTCCGCAACCGCTATTCGCTCGATGAAACCGCCTATCTGGACATGGGCGACTTCGCCGGCGGCCTGCTGAAATATCTGCGCCTTCATCCGGTCGAAAAACTGACGCTCTCGGGAGGTTTTGCGAAGTTTTCAAAACTTGCGCATGGGGCGCTCGACCTGCATTCGGGGCGCAGTTCCGTCGATTTTGCTTTCTTGCAGGAGCTTTTGAGGGAGGCCGGCGCGTCCCCGTCGCTTATTGCAGACGCCGCCAAGGCAAACACCGCCAAGGAAGTGCTCGACAGGTCCCGTGAAGAGAAACTCAACCTGAGCACTGTGCTGGCAAAGCGCACGAATCAGCAGGTTCGTCAGATTCTCCGGGATGCGCCGATTTCACTGGAAGTGCTGATCACGGACCGCGACGGCAGTATTCTTGGAGAAAGCGGCTTTGACGAAAGCTGATCACATCCTGTTGCTTGCCGGCACCTTCGAGGCGCGCCAGCTCGCGAAACAGCTGGTTACCTGCTTTCCCGCCTCAAGCGTGACCGCATCCTTTGCCGGGGTCGTCACGGATCTGCCGGATCTTGACGTGCCGACCAGGACAGGCGGGTTCGGCGGCGTTGCCGGGCTGAGCGCGTTTCTTGAAGCCGAACGTGTCACACTGGTCATAGACGCAACCCATCCGTTCGCCGCGCAGATGAGCCGGAACGCGGCAGAGGCATGTGAGTTCCTTCGGCTTCCGCTCATCCGGCTGGAGCGGCCTATATGGACAGCGCTTGCAGATGACACCTGGCGGCATTTCGGATCGATGCAGGACGCCGCAAAAGCTCTCCCTGAAACAGCCCGGGCGTTTCTCGCCGTCGGCCGCAAGGAGATCCGGCAATTCACCTGGCGCGAGGACATCTATGGCCTTGCCCGCATGATCGAGGCACCGCCGCAACCGCTTCCGGCGGGTTGGGACCTGGTGCTTCAGCGCCCTTCGCAATCAGTTTCGGAAGAAGCGGACCTGTTCCGGCGACACGGTATCACGCATGTTGTGACCAAAAACAGCGGTGGGACGCGCGCCTACGCGAAGATCGAGGCGGCACGCAAGCTCGCCCTGCCCGTCTTTGTGATCGACCGGCCGCCGTTGCCCAATGCTGAAACGGCGGCGGACATAGAGAGTGTTCTTGAAAAAGCGCAGTCTCTGCTCAAGCGAGACGGTGCCTGAAACGCGGTATCAGATTTCGGGTTTGCCGTATTTGAGCCGGATGAGCGCAGCAAAGAAACGCGGTATCCCGATCACGTAGCGGTGAAACAGGCGGCGCGGTTCCTGAAGCAGGCGGAACAGCCATTCCAGGCCTGCGGCCTGGACCATCTTCGGCGCCCGGATCACCGATCCCGACATGAAGTCGAACAGGGCACCGACACCGATTGCGACGGTTGCATCCAGGTTGGCCCGGTTCTGGACAATGAAATTCTCCTGCCGCGGATTGCCCATGCCGACGAGAAGTAGATCCGGCGAGGTGCGGTTGATTTCGGTGCAGACGGCACTGCTGTCGGCCAGATCGAAATAGCCGTTGCGCGCGCCGACGACCTGGTGCTGCGGATAGACACGCTCGATATGATCCTTCGCCAGCTGGACGCGGGACTCATTTGCACCAAGCAGAAAAATACGAAGCGGCAAGTCAATATCGGACAGTATCGCCGGGACCAGGTCGGTGCCGTTCAGATTGTCGGGAAACCCTTTACCGGTCAAAAAGCGGCTGGCCAGATCAACGCCGATGCCATCGTTCAACAAGGTCATTTCCTGCAGCGTCGCCGCAAAGGCCGGGTTGTCGAGAGCGGTCAGCGTCGTGTGTGCATTGCAGATGGCGATCTCTACCGGATAGCGCAGCCTGACGGAGGTGCGGACCAGTTGGACAGCTTCTTCCGTATTCATTTGCAGAATCGACAGAGGCCCGATGACCGTCGCGCCGACCCTGATCGGAAGATTCAAGTCCACCTTGTTCATCGAATGAGCGCCATACTGTATTGAGTGCACTTTTTTTGTCTTGTCTTTATTCAGGATCGTATTGTCTTAGCTCGAATACAATTAAAATAGCTTAATAAGAAATCACCTGCGATATTTACTATTAATACTTAGTTTCAGGAAAAATAAAATTTAAACTAGTTTTTATTCGGACTTGGCTGGCGCACCCGTCTGTCCCGAAAACAGACCATTCATTTGCGATACGTTAATCATGTTTGTTTACCAATCGGTCTGATGACCGATCGCGCCAGGACAATCTGGACAGGGCGTGATCAATTGAAATGCGCGCTGCTGTAAAAAGCGAAACTGAAGTTCGACCGCAGAATGATAGATTTGTCAGAGATACCGGCGATTTTGCGACGCCATGTCGGCTGGCTGATCGTGTGCCCCATCGTGTTCGCGGCACTCGCGCTTACCTACGCCTTCCTGAAGACACCTGTCTACCAGACCAGCGCGGAAATGCTGATTCAGCCCGAAGGCGTTCAGATCATCGGCGCCGACACCTCCGTGTCGCGCGGCAGTCAGGCCCTGCAGGGCATGGATCTCGACAGCCAGGCCTTCGTGATATTGTCTGCTGCGGTCCTGAACGAGGTTGCCAACACGCTCCAGCTTGACGGCAATTCCGAGTTCTTGCGGCCGGGCCTCAGAGCCAGAGTGTTTGGCGCGCTGTTCGGCGGACTGGCCAACGGCTCCCGCTCATCTGCAGATGCGCGCAATGCGACCCTGGAGGGTCTGCGAGAGGTCATTGACGTCAACCGGCGCGACGACTCGTTCGTGTTTTCGATAACGGTCACACATCCGAACGCAGACCTTGCCGCTGCGATCGCCAATGAAACGGCGAACGCCTACATAAAGCAGACGCGCAACAGCCGGACGGAAGCACTTGCGCGGGCAGGTTCCACGCTGGGGAAACAGGCCGTGCAGCTGCGCGCGCGCGTCGAAGAGGCAGAGGCTGCCGTGGAGGCCTACAAGGCGCGGCAGGGCTTGATCAGCACGTCCGGAGGATCGATTGTCGACCAGCAGATCGAGGCCCTCAACACGCAGATAACGGATGCGCGCGTGGACCTTGAGCGCACAAAGGCGCTGTACGATCAGATGGCGCCGCTGACGCTTTCCGATGTCGAAGCCGGCACCGTGCCGTCCGGCACCCGGAATTCGGTCCTCAGTTCCCTGAGGGTCCAGAATGCACGGGTCGCCCAGCAGGTCGCCGAGGCCGCGACCACGCTCGGCGCGAACCATCCGACACTTCTGGAATTGCGCTCGCAGCTTGCAAACACCCAGCGGGAAATCAAGAGCGAATTGCAACGCATCAAGCAGACGGTCCGCAGCCGCTTTGAACAGGCGCAGGCAACGGTCAATGCCCTGGAGCTTCAGTCCAAGGAACTGCAATCGCAAAACAGCCTTCAGGGCAAGGCCCTGATCGAATTGCGCCAGCTTCAGAGCGAGGCCGATGCAAGCCGCGCCGTTTACGAAGCCTTTCTCAAACGCTCCAGGGAGCTTGAAGAACTGCCGGACGTCGACACGAACTCGACGCGCATCCTGTCCGAGGCCCCGGTTCCAAGCAACGCCAGCGGCCCTAGAAAGATCGTCGTGCTTGCGGCAGCGCTCGTGTTCGGGTTTGCCGTCGCAGCCTCGGGAGCTGTTGCCCTGACCGTGCTGAAAGGGCCAATGGTCTCGGAGCGGCAGCTGGTTGCACAGACCGGCGCCCCCATCCTGGCCAGCCTGGGCAGCCTTTCTGCCCGGGACGCGTCACGGCTCCCGTCCGTGGACCTTTTCGGCAAGCCGGATGCCAGGAACGGCAACAAGGCGGCCATCGCACGGGTGCGGGTGGCTTACGCACTTCGTCACGCGATCGCCCATAGCCGGCCGGCCAACGTTCTTGCGCTCTCGGTCGGAAGAACCGGCAGCACGGCAGGCTTTGTGCGCAGCGTCGCGGAAGAGCTTCACGACATGGGTGAAGACATTCTCTTCGCGCAT
>JBCDEN010000650.1:0-2828 GCA_039179715.1 Pseudomonadota bacterium | reverse complement strand
CGTAGCGCTCGGCGACGTTTTCCGCCGTGACCCCCATGTGGCCAATTCCAAACGGGTCATGCAGAGCACCGATCATCATGTCGACGATTCCGGTATCACCCATCTTCTGTCCCCAGCGTGCACCCGGCAGCTGATAGCCTGCGCGGCTCATGTTTTCAGCCCCGCCGACGAGCGCCGTCTCACCATCGCCCATGGAGATGGCCTGTACGGCAGAGACGACGGCCTGCAGCCCGCTGCCGCACAACCGGTTCATCGTCAGAGCCGGTGCATGATCCGGCACACCAGCCTGACGCGAGGCAACCCGGGAGAGATACATATCGCGCGGTTCGGTATGAATCACATTGCCGAAAAAGGCCTGCTCAATCTGCTCTGCCTCGATCCCGGCCCGTTCTATCGCCGCTTTCGCGGCTGTCGTTGCAAGATCACAGGGCGGCGTATCCTTCAGGGCTCCGCCGAAACTGCCGACAGCCGTGCGCGCGGCGCTTGCAATCACGATCTCTTTCATGGGTCATTTCCTTCGCTTCGGTGCCGGAAATCGCAGGTGTCACGTCAACGGCTTGAGGTATGGATCTTTCGAACAGATTGCCGCGAACGGAACCTCAGTGCAATTCCGCCAAAAGGTCACTGCGGCGAAGGACGCCAGTTACATTCTGAGCAGAACGGACCCCGCCCGGTGCCCGCCTGCAATCATGTCATGCGCCGCTGCACAGTCTTCAAGCGGCAGAATGTCGGATATCTGGAAGCTGAGCGCGTTTCGATTGAGCAGGTCCGTGAGGTTCGCAAGCGTCGCACGGCGTTCGGCGTCGGACAGGATGTAGACGAGAACCAGATCAATCGTCACGGCCTTGAACATCAGGGGATAAAACGGCATCACCGGTGTCATGTCCTTCGCCGAACCGAAGGCGGCGATGGTGCCCCGTTCCGAAATGACCCTCGTATTCGTCTCGACATTCTTGCCGAACTCCACTTCGACGATCCGGTCGATGGTCCGGCCACCCGTGGTCTCAAGGATCCGGTCCGCGAGATGTTCATCCGTGTAGTCGAACACGTCTTCTGCACCGGCCGCCCTTGCGGTCGCGATTGCCGTTTCCCCCCGCGCAGTCGACAGGACCCGCGCGCCCGAGGCCGCGGCAACCTGTATCGCCAGCCGTCCGACCGTTCCCGCGCCGCCGCTGACCAGCACCGTTTGTCCCGCGACCGGACCACCGCCCAGCACGGCATGACAGGCGGTCAGACCGGGAATGCCGAGGACCGCCCCTTCTTCGAACGAAACATGATCCGGCAGCATGACCGCCTGCCCGGCAGGCACGGCGATACATTCCGCAGCCGTTCCGAAGGCCCGCTGCCACTGGCCGTTCCAGATCCACACGCGCTCCCCCACGCGGCTCGACGGCACGCCTTCCCCCACGGCTTCAATCACCCCGGCACCATCGCTGTGCGGGATGATTTTCGCGAAGGGCGGCTCGATTACGCCGGGGCGTCCCCCTGCCCTTGCCCGAATATCCGACGGATTGACGCCGGACATATGAAGCCGGACGAGAACCTCTCCGGCGCCGATAGCCGGAACCGGCAGGTCTTCCAGTGTCAAAACATCTGCTGCCGGCCCAAACCGGCCATAGGTGATCGCACGCATGCTGGAACTCCGTTGTTTCGGCAAACTATGCACCGAGCCAATGGATTTCTAAAACGAATTTATTTTATCCAGTGGATGCGATAAATTGATCCACATGCACGACCTCGACACCGACCTGCTGCGCTGCTTCGTCACCGTTGCCGACGACCGCAACTTCACCGTCGCGGGAACGCGGCTCGGCCGGTCGCAGTCCGCCATCAGCGTGCGGATCAAGAAGCTGGAGGACCTGCTCGGCGGACAACTGCTGCTGCGGAACAACCAGGGAGTCGTCCTGACCGAAAAGGGAAAGGCTCTCTATCCAAGGGCCAGGAAGATTCTGAATGACAGTGAACGCCTCTATGCGGAAATGGCGCGCCCGGCTGTTTCCGGGCGTTTGAGGATCGGGTTCCTGGAATATGTCTCCCCGCACAGAATTCCCGACCTGCTTGCCTCCGTTCAGCGCCAGTTGCCTGACGCCGACCTTTCCTTTCGTGTCGGTCTGAGCCGCCCCCTCTTGTCTGCGCTCAAGGCAGGGGAACTCGATCTCGCGCTTGCGCTCCATGATCCGGACAGTGAAACGTCAACAACCATCGTCGATGATCCGCTGGTCTGGGTCGGGCCTTCCGAAAATCGGGCAACCGGTTCGGAGAAGACCCTGCCGCTCTGCATGATGCAAGCGCCCTGCATTTACAGGGACGCGGCGCTGAAGGCGCTTGCCGATGCCGGCACCGCCTACCATGAAGTGCTCACCTGCAGCAGCATTCAGTCCGTTCGAAGTGCGGTCATATCCGGACTTGGGATCAGCGTTCTTGGCAGATCGTGCCTTGGCGAAGGCTTGCGGATTTCGCAGACACTTCAAACTGCAGGGGAACTTCCTGTGGCGACCTTGAGCCTTCACGGCATCGACCCTCGCAAGACCGATATCACCAGAATACTGAAAGGCGTTTTCCGGGACATTCTGGACGGAAACAGATAGCCGCCTAGCCGGTCTTCCCACGCCGTGAAGCAGGCAAAGCAAAACCCGCCGGAAAACCGGCGGGTCGAAACATTCACCGTCACACGGCACGAGCGGGGAAAACCCGCAAATGCAAACAGCTTAGTGACAGTCGGGACGCTCACCCGGCAGCAGTACCTTGTCGATCACATGGATCACGCCGTTGTCCGCCTTGATGTCGGCAATGATCACATTGGCGGTTGACCCGGTTCCGTCGGCAAT
>JBCDEN010000329.1:0-5424 GCA_039179715.1 Pseudomonadota bacterium | reverse complement strand
GCCAGGTAGTATGAAACCGCCGCGAAACGTTCACCGTCGCTCAGCCTGGTCTCGTCAACGCTCCAGCAAGCCTGTCTGCCCTGAAACGGCCCGGATTTTGGCTCCACCGCCGGAAAATGCATGACGTCATTGGCAATGACTGCTTCGGCCTCGCTCCGCTCACACGCGCTTCCCCGGCCATTCATCAGGATCTCGAACTCGCGGCCGCCCATGAAACGCGCGGAAGGGACCGCGTCACCGAACGCATTCACGTTCATCAGCGTATCGCGGCCGGGGTCGAGTTCGGCGCGATGCCCCCCGATTGAAAACGCAATCACCCACGTGCCGGTTGAGACGACGGAAAATGGAACTTTGTTGCTCAAAAGATGCGGCAGCAGCGAGGCATTGGAATCGTGAATGCCGCAATAGACCGGCGTTTGCGGCGGCAGGCCTGTCCGCGTCGAAACCTCGGGCGTCACGGTGCCGAGGCATTCGCTTGCGCGCCGGACCGGTGCCATCTTTCCCGACAGGCCGAGCTTGGCCACAAGCGAGGAATACCGTTTCTCGTATGGGTTCCAAAGGTCCGTGTGACAGCCCAGGGAAGTGACCTCGTTGGCAGCCACGCCCGTGAGCCGATACGCCCAGTACTGGGGATAGGTCAGGAATGCTGCGACCCTGTCCGCTAGACCCGGGTCTGATCTGAATTGCCAGAACAGCTGCGCCCCGACATTAAGCCCCATGGCCAGCCGCGGCGACCCGGTTTCGCTGAAGTCGGGGCGCAGGCCATCATATTCGGACGCCAGGTCGTCCGGACCGGCGAACTCGTAGTCGATGACAGGCGCGGCAAGGTCGCCCGCGCTGGTCAGAAGCACGCCGGACGCGCCGTGAGCCGTCACCGAAAGCGCTTCGATGGGATGTGTGTCATTGAGCTGGTGGAGCGCCTCACAGAAGAAGTCCCAGTGCGCCGCCGTGTCGAAATGCGGATAGGGCGGCCCGGGCAAGACCGTGTTGGCACATGTCAGAACGCCGATTTCGCGCTCTGCATGAAGATCTACAACGGCCACCTTCACGTTTGTCTTGCCGATATCCAGAACACCGGCATATCTTGCACCGGGCATGGGTCAGTCCATGTGAAAGACGGTTTCAAGCACGGTTGCTACGGGCTCGTTGTCCGGCCCCGTCTCCATGATGTCGGCCATATGCGCCCACCACCGCTGCATCACCGCATGTTTCGGCAGATCCTCCATGCCATGCGCCTCGTCCCGCCACAGGACACCGAAAAGCGTCCCGGTCTCGCGGTCCAGGTGGATTGAATAGTCACGGATACCGGCCGCTTTCAGCAGGTCGACCAGCTCCGGCCAGATTTCGTCGTGGCGCTTTCTGTATTCCGCTTCCATCCCCGGATGAAGCGTCATCTTGAAGGCAAACTTCTCCATCGTCTCACCCTCTCCGTGCTGCCAGCGTGCGCCTGACGATCCGTGGCAGCGCAATCACGCCGATCAGGAGCAGACCGATGAAAATCGACATGACAATACCCGGGACGTTCAACAGGCCGAAGCCGAATGTGACCATACCCATGACAAACGCGGCAATGACGACACCGGGTATCGTTCCCGATCCGCCAAGGATGTTGACACCGCCAAGGACCACCATGGTCACCACTTCGAGTTCCCAGCCGAAAGCGATCGAAGGCCGGGTCGCACCGAGGCGGGATGTCAGGCAGATCGCCGCAACGCCTGACATGACACCGGTCAGGAGAAACAGGGCAAACTTGACCCGGGGAACACGAATGCCGGAAAACAGGGCTCCAACCGGATTGTTGCCGATGGCATAGACGGCGCGTCCGAAATTCGTCTTGTGCAGGAGGACCGCGAACAGCACAGCCATGAGGGCGAACAGGACGAATTCAAAGGAAATCACCCACCAGACATATCCTTGCCCGAAAAAGGCAAAGTCGGCGGGGTAGCCCGTGTAGGCCTTGTCACCCAGAACGATGTAGGAAATCCCCCGGAAGAGGCTCATCGTGCCGATGGTCACCACGATGGACGGCAGGCCGAGACCGGTTACCAGCACCCCGTTGAAGGCCCCGCACAGGAGGCCGACGCCGAGCCCGACCAGAACCAGCGTCGGCGTGTCGGCTCCCAGTTGCACGGCAAAGCCCATGGCGGTTGAAGCAAGGGCAATGATCGAGGCTACGGAGAGATCGATCTCTCCCGAAACGATCAGCAGCGCCATTGCAAAGGCGATCAACGCCTTCTCGGTGAAGTTGAATGTCGCGTCCGACAGGTTCCAGGGATCCAGAAAATATGGCGACGCGAAGCTGTTCACAATAAAGACGGCGACGGCCACGCCGAGGAGCAGGATTTCCCAACTCGCCAGCAGGCGCTGCATGGGGCCGTGCAGTCTGTCCGGAACCTCGCGCTGCGGGGCTTTGTCATCGGTCAGCGTCGAGCTCATTGTGCGTGCTCCGCTTTCTTGAGGATCACCCGGCCCTTGCTTCTGTTCGACGTCGCATTGAAGGCAACCGCGATGATGATCGCACTGCCGGAAATCGCCAGTTGCCAGAACGGAGAGATATTGATCACCGGAAGCGCGTTCTTGACGATCCCGAGGAAGAGTGCCCCAAGCAGGGCCCCGCCGACGGACCCGATCCCGCCGGCAATCGATATTCCGCCAATGACGCAGGCAGCGACCACTTCAAGTTCAAAACCGCCCGCAATGTCGACATAGGCGACGGCGTAGCGCGCGACCCAGAGATAGCCTGTCAGACCGGCAAGGGCACCCGACAGAACAAAGGCAGCGCATTGGGTGCGGCCGACATCAAGGCCCGTATAAACGGCCGCATGCGGATTCCCGCCCACGGCATAAAACGCCCGCCCGAGCGCGGTCCGGCCGATCAGAACGGCAAAGCCTGTTACGGCGAGGATGGCGATCCAGGACAGCACGGGAAGACCCAGAACGACGGCGCGCGGAAAGGCCTTGAAGCTCTCGCTCATTTCATGGGCATTGATCCAGGCACCGTCGGAAATCAGGAAGATGATGCCCCGGTAGACCGTCATTGTCCCGAGCGTTACCACGATCGGGGGAATGTCCAGCTTCCAGACCAGCAACCCGTTCGCCAACCCCATGATGGCACCGAGGAGAATGGAGACGAGCAGGATGACCGGAATCGGCAGGCCGGGATAAAGGGTGTTCAGCATGGCGACGACCATTCCGGTCAAGGCCAGGTTCGCCGCAACGGAAAGGTCGATGCAGCGCGTCAGGATCACCGCCATCTGGCCAAGCGCCAGGATGATCAAGGGTGCGGTGTCGTTGAACACCTTGGCAAGGTTCGACGGCTCTATGAAGGCCGGGAAGCGGCTGGCAATCGCCAGCAGCAGGGCCAGGATCGCGGCACCCAGCACCAGTTCGCGGGATTTCAGCAAGGACAGCGTCATGATGCTGCCTCCGAGAGACCCGCTGCCGCGCGCACCAGGCGCTCCGGTGTCAGGTCGTCTCCCTCGAACTCGGCCGCGATGCGCCCTTCCCGCATGACGATGACCCGGTCGGACATGCCCAGAATTTCCGGGATCTCCGACGACACCATCATCACTGCCAGCCCCTGCGCGGCAAGCTCGGCCATGAATTCGTGAACCGCCGCCTTGGAGCCGATATCGATGCCCTTGGTCGGCTCGTCCAGAATGATGACCCTGGGCTGCGTTGCCAGCCATTTTGCGATGATCACCTTTTGCTGGTTGCCGCCGGACAGCTCGCCGATGTCCTGATCGAGCGCGGCCGCCCGCAAGTCAAGCCTCCGGGTATAGTCCCGCGTCAGCCTGAACTCCTCCGCCAGGCGCAGAAAGCCGTTTCGTGACGTTGATTTCAGCGACGGCAGGGACACGTTCTGGAAAATCGGCAACCCCTTGATCGCACCCTGTTTGCCGCGGTCTTCCGGCACATAGACGATGCCGTGGCCGATCGCTTCATTGGGCGTTCGGATCACGGCAACCGTATCGTCAATGCGGATTGCACCTTTTGATGGTTTCGTAATCCCGAAAAGAGCCTGCATGAATTCGCTGCGGCCGGCGCCGACCAGTCCGTAAAAGCCGAGGATCTCGCCGCGCCGCAGCGTGAAGCCGATGTCCTCGAATTCGGTCGGGTGGCTGTAGCCGGCAACCCTCAGAACCTCGGGTCCGAGCTCCGGTGTCCTTTTCGGAAACACCTGGTCGACGGAACGGCCGACCATCAGATGCACAAGATCCGGTTCCGACACGTCCGCGATCTTTCCGGCCCCTACCTTCTGCCCGTCGCGGAAGACCGTGTAGCGGTCGGCGATGCGGAAGATCTCGTCGAACTTGTGGCTGATGAAGAGGATCGCCTTGCCCTCGGCCTTGAGCCGTTCCACGAGTTCGTAGGTCTCCTCGATTTCCTTGTGCGACAGGGACGCAGTCGGCTCGTCCATGATCACGATGCTGGCGTCGATCGAGAGCGCGCGCGCAATCGCAACCAGATGCTTGTTGGCAATGCCCAATTCCTTGAGCAGAACCGAAGGATCTATCCCGGCTCCGATCCGCGCAAGCAGGTCTTTCGCCTGCCGGATCATCGATGTCCTGTCGATCAGGCCGAGGCGTGTCTTGGGGGCATGCCCGATAAAGATGTTTTCGGCGACCGACAGATCATCGAAGAGCACCGTCTCCTGATGGATGGCCGTCACGCCCGCCTTGCCCGCGTCCTGCGCGGTTGGAAAGGAAACGGCAGCGCCGTTGATGGTGATCTCGCCTTCATCCGGCCGGTAGATGCCGGTCAGGACCTTGACGATGGTCGATTTGCCCGCCCCGTTCTCGCCGACAAGGGCCGTGACCTGCCCCGGATAGAGATCGAGCGAGACTTCCGACAGGGCTTTGACACCGGGGAAGGACTTCGAAATGCCCTTCAGCGACAGGACCGGCTTCTGATCGTTGGTAACAGACGGATGCACGTTGCCGATGCCCTGCGTATTCGCAAGCATTCCCAGTCCCCCGGAATTTGGAAATGTTTTGGGTCGTGGGCCGGCCCGGTCATCCGGGCCGGCTGCTGCTTGGTCAGCGAAGCTTAGAAGATATCCTTGAAATCGTCGATGTTCGAGCTGTCATAGACAAACGGGTCGGCCATCGCGCCTTCGTTGTTGTCGTTCAGTGTCAAGGATCCCATGCGCCCCATCGGGATGTCCGCGCCGGGCTTGGCTTCCGCATTTCCGGCGGCAAGGTTATAGGCAAGCATCGTTGCCGAGTAACCGAGGTCGATCGGGTTCCAGATCGCGAAGGACCTGGATGCGCCGGAGTCGATATGGCCGGCCATTTCAGACGGCAGTCCGAGACCGGTAACGTTGACCTGACCGGCCTTTTCGGCGTCGGAAACAGCCTGCGCGGCGGCAACGATACCGACGGAGGTCGGCGCGATGATCGCTTTCAGGTCCGGATAGCTCTG
>JBCDEN010000150.1:0-7752 GCA_039179715.1 Pseudomonadota bacterium | reverse complement strand
TCTCGGAAAAAGTTGCCCCGCTATAATGGCAGCGCGGCGGAACGTCAAGACATGTCCTGCGCGGGGAGCCGATTCTGTGGTTTTATTCGCACAGGTACACGGCGTTAACCACTGAGTTACCATAATTTAGAATGATTGATGCGGTTCTCGGGACGATTTTCATGCTAGTATTGACCATACGGAATATAATTGCATGGGGCGCGGATCGTTGCTGTTGGGGCAGCGTGGAGGTTTGTTGAAGTGTTTGGTCTGTCTTCACTCGGACGCCTCGTCGTCCTTCCACTGATAGCCGGCGCGCTGCTGGTTTCGCCTGCCCAGGCGAAAAAAAACAGCGTTGGCGGTGTCTATGCAATCTCGCTTGCCGGCTTCAAGATCGGGCGTGGAACGCTCTCGCTCGTCATGCAGGGAAATGCCTATTCGGCCAAGGTCACGGTTGCGCCGGCGGGTATCGGAACCTTGTTTTCGACGGGGAAAGGCGGAGCAGAGGCTTCGGGCTGGCTGGTCGGCTCGAAGGTCGTGCCGTCCAAGTACCGGATGGCGTCGCAAGCGGCCAATCTCGATTTCTACGTCAATCTGAACCAGGGCTCGCGCAATATCCGGTCGATGGAAGTCGCGCCCCAGTTCAAGCCGAACAAGGAACGGATCAAGATCACCAGCCGCCACAAGCGGAACGCGATCGATCCGCTCAGCGCCGCCCTGATGCCGGTCAAGCGGTCGAAGGACAGTTTCGGACCGAAGGCCTGTTCACGCAAACTTCCGATCTTCGATGGGTGGACCCGGTTCGACATCAAGCTGAGCTACGAAGGCACCAGGGACGTTTCCGGGCGCGGCTATGACGGCACGGTGGTTGTGTGCAAGGCACGATGGGTTCCGGTCGCCGGACACCGTCCGTCCAAGGCATCGGTGAAATACATGGCAAAGGCGAACATGGAAGTCTGGATCGCGCCCATGGGTCGGGACAATGTCCTGATCCCTTACCGGATCGCCATTGACACCAGGAACGGCCGGCTGCTCGTTGAGGCCACAAAGCTGACGATCGACGGCGCGGGCAACGATCAGGCCGCACGGCGCTGACGCTGCAGATCAAGTCATATTTGCCGCTCGCGGCCGGGGCCGAGACTTGCACCCCCTTGCGTCTCTTGATACAGCGCTCCACATTACGCCATCGGGGCGCGCAAGCACCTTACAGTCAGTTTTCCGGACCGGCCCGTCATAGGCCGGCCTGCCGGGTTGTTTCGGGTAAACAAGTACATGCACAGCTATCTGGAGTTCGAGAAGCCCGTCGCGGATATTGAAGGCAAGATCCAGGAGCTGCGGGCCATCGCAGCCGAAGATGGTGAAGCCGTCAATGTCGATGGCGAGATCGAGCGGCTCAACGCAAAATCCGCCCAGACGCTCCAGGACCTCTATTCCAAGCTTACGCCCTGGCAGAAGACGCTGGTTGCCCGGCATCCGGACCGTCCCCACGCGGTTGACTATGTGGCCGGTCTCGTCGAGGATTTCACGCCGCTCGCCGGCGACCGGAAATTCGCCGAAGACCATGCCCTGCTCGCCGGGATCGGCCGGTTCCGCGGGCAGTCGGTCGCCATCCTTGCGCAGGAAAAGGGACACGACACCGACACGCGCCTGAAGCACAATTTCGGAATGGTGCGCCCGGAAGGGTACCGCAAGGCCGTGCGCATCATGGAACTCGCCGAGCGCTTTGACATTCCGCTGATCAGCTTCGTCGATACGTCCGGAGCGTATCCCGGACGCGGTGCGGAGGAACGCGGCCAGTCGGAAGCCATTGCGCGTTCGACGGATGTCGGTCTCGGGCTTGGCGTGCCCTCCATTGCCGTGGTGATCGGCGAAGGCGGTTCAGGCGGCGCGATCGCGATTGCCACGGCAAACAAGGTGCTCATGATGGAGCACGCAATCTATTCGGTCATTTCTCCGGAAGGGGCAGCCTCGATCCTCTGGCGCGACAGCGCCAAGGCGCAGGACGCGGCGACCGCGCTCAAGATCACGGCACAGGACCTGAAGCAGCTCGGTGTCATTGACGACATTATCGTTGAGCCCGTCGGAGGGGCGCACCGGGCGCGCGAGATCGTCATCGACACAGCGGGCAAGTCCATCGAGGCGGCTCTGGAAGAGCTGTCGGGCCTTAGCCCCGAAGAAATCCGCAAGCAAAGACGCGATAAATTCATCGCGATCGGCCGGACTCTCGCCTAGGCTGGGGATTCATACCTGAGGCCAAAATGGCGTGCGAATGGCGAAGTCCCGTCGGGAAGGGTGTGCGGAGCAGGCGTCGTGCGCTTCCGCGCCTTGACGAGACGCAAGCCGCCTCACACCCATTCGGTCTCATTCATGAGACCGTGCCCTAAGGTAAACTTCGTATCTTCACGAGAATGTCAGCAACAGAATCGGCTCTGCGATTGAAAAAGCAGACATTTTTGCCATTGTGTGGCCAGATTCTGCCTGCATTCAGGCACTGTTAGGGCATTTGACGGGTCACTTGCCTCACTTTTTTGTTTGCATCACCGGAATTTGCTTCGCAGGGGCAGGCGGGTTTCAGTAACTTATCGTCAACTAACTTTCCCTAGCCTTGGCGCGGGGGCGAGACGCAGGAAACCAGAAACGAGACTGCTGGATCTGAAATCCACGTTTCCGGTTTCACTCAGTTCGGGATAGTAGCATGCTCTTTGGGCGCCGATTGAAAACGCCAGCCGCGCTGCAGAAGCGGGTCACCGGGAACGGTGCAGGAAAGGCGGCAAGGCTCGGATCGCTGGTGATTGCCGCCGGTGTCCTGGCGGCCTGTCAGGCCGACGAGTTCGGCGCTGGGCCGAAGCATCTGCGTCCCGTGAGCGACTCCATCAAGCGCAAGATGACCGATCTCAACATGAGCTCGACATCCCCGATCATGATCCGCATCTTCAAGGAAGAATCCGAACTTGAGGTCTGGAAGCAGACCCGCACCGGCAAATACAAGAAGCTGGAGGAATTCGAGATCTGCAAGTGGTCCGGCAAGCTGGGCCCGAAATTCAAGGAAGGCGACCGTCAGGCTCCCGAGGGGTTCTATGAAATCACCCCGGCGCTGATGAACCCGAATTCAAGCTATCACCTCGCGTTCAATCTCGGCTATCCGAACAGGTACGACCGTGCCCATGGCCGGACCGGGTCGCATCTGATGGTGCATGGTGCCTGTTCGTCGCGCGGCTGCTATGCCATGACGGACGAGCAGGTCGAAGATATCTACGCGCTTGCCCGCGAAAGCTTCAAGGGCGGTCAGAAGTCATTCCAGGTCCAGGCGTTTCCGTTCCGTATGACGCCGGAGAACATGGCGCGGCACCGCAACAGCGAGCATCTTGGCTACTGGAACATGCTGAAGACCGGGTACGATCACTTCGAAGTGACCCAGACACCACCCAAGGTTTCGGTCTGCGAAAAGAAATATGTCTTTGACGCAACGACACTGGTTGAGGGCGTACCGTTCCGCGCAAGCGCCCAGTGTCCGGAATTCCAGGTACATCCGAGCATCTCGTCGGCTGTTGCCTCCAAGCAGAGCAAGGACGACGAAAAGTTCCAGCAGCTGGCAGCACGCTTCGATGCACGCGAAGAACGCCAGCAGCGCCGCGAAGAACGCAACAAGCGTATTGCTGAAGTCTTTGGCAATGGCGGTGACGAGGCCGAGGCCGACAGCACCACGGCCACGATCCCGTCCGACGACCAGCCGGGTTCCGCTGAAGGCACCGCAAGCGCCGTTGCCGCAGCAAGCGCTCCGGCCGAGACGCAGGACGAAGCTGGCGGAGCAGCGGTTGAAACGGCTTTTGCCCCGCAGGAGCAATCCGGCGGCAGCGTGGCCGGCCGTTTCCTGAAGCGCTGGGTTCCGTTCGGTTCCAAGACGACCGAGGACGAGGCAAGCGTCGGCCCGATCACAACGGACGTGGTTCCAGGGGCCAAACCCTGACCGGCAGGGCCAGGGTTTCAACACTCCTTTGATATCAAGCTGACATCGAACCTTCCTGTTCGACCGCAGGGCCTATTCGGGTGCCCGGGTGTTCGGCAATGCCGCTTCGACCGCCAGACCGAGCGCGAGCAGATGCCGGTCGCTGAAGGCCGGTCCATCAAGTTCAAGACCAACCGGCAGTCCCCCGGCCGTCAGACCGATCGGCAGCGACAGGCCGGGAATGCCCGCGATGGAGCCGGGGTCCGTGTTGCGGATGAAGGTCTGGAAGGTCGGGACATCCTCGCCGTTCAGTGAGACCGTCATGTCCGATCCTGAAATCGGCTGGGCGGCGAGCGGTGTTGTCGGAAAGGCGAGGGCGTCCAGCCTGTTTTCGGCGAACACCTCCGCATAGCCCGCCTGCACCAATGGCCTGAGATCGGTGATGGCCGCCGCATAGACGTCATCAGGGATGGCCTGATCGCCGAGAACGAGGTTTTCGAACACGAATTTGACATCCGGGCTGGCGATTCCGGCGGCGACATCTTCCAGCGTCAACCCGCTGCCGCTGGTCTCCAGGAATGCGGCAAGGTCGCGCCTGACCTCCCAGAGTGCGATCGGGAATCCGGCCTGCGCTGAAAGATCCAGTTCGCTGCTGATATCAACTTCAATCAGGGTAGCACCGGCCTTTTCCAGCGTGCCGAGCGCTTCCTTGAACAGGCGCTCCGTTTCAGGCGACAGGTTTTCGGTCAGAACCGTGGGAACGCCAAGGCGTACAGAGGTGAGATCAGCGGGCGCGACATTTTGCTCTGTGCCCGTAATAACCGTATCGAACAGGATCAGGTCGGCCACTGTCCGGGCAATCGGCCCTGCCGTGTCTCGTGTTGCCGAAATCGGGATGATGCCGCCTGCCGGATACCGTCCGACGGAGGGACGCAGGCCTGATACGCCGTTCAGGGCTGCCGGAATGCGGACGGAGCCACCGGTGTCGGTGCCAAGACCGGCCGGTGCCAGGCGCGCCCCGACGGCGGCGCCGGTTCCGCCGCTCGACCCGCCCGCAAAGCGGCCGGGATCATAGGCATTGGCCACCGCGCCGAAAGCGGCGTTGTTGGACGTGATGCCGAAGGCGAGTTCATGCAGGTTGGTTTTGCCGATCAGAATGGCGCCGGCGGCCCGCAATCTGGCAAGCACGGGAGCGTCCTCAGCCGGGACCCAGCTTTTCAGCGCGGGTGTGCCGCCGGTCGTTGGCAATCCCCGGGAAGCAATGTTGTCCTTCACGACAATCGGCACGCCATGCAGCAGGCCGAGTTCCCCTCCCGCCGCAACGCGTTCATCGGCCGCCGCCGCTGCCGCCGCCGCGCCCGCGCTGTCGAAGCTGATATAGACATTGCCCGGATCGTCGCCGGTCCGTGCAATCAGCGCGTTCACGAGCTCGCTTGCCGTCAGTTTCCTGTCGGCGATGGCTTTTGCCGCCTCCGATGCGGACAGTTCGGTGATATCCTGGGCAATGGCAGCAGGTGCGGCGAGCAATGCCGCGGCGGCCAGAAGGCCCGGCAGGGTGTGCCTGATCATGAGTGTTCCCCTTCTTCCGGTTGAAGACACAGGAAACGCCAAAGTCTTGAGATGTGCATCCTCCAAATTGAGGAGGAAAACCGACTATTGGAGGGTGTGCGACCGGTTCAGACTGGCCAGAAGCGCGGCCCGGCCCCCGGTACCCGCCTTCTGGTAGATCGCTTTCAGATGCGACCGGACGGTCGTTGCCGAGACCCCGAGGTCAGCTGCCATCTCGCGATCCCGTTTGCCCTCGCACAGCAGCGCAAGCACGTCTTTTTCCCGTGCTGTCAAACCGTGTTTTTCAGCCCAGGCCAGGAAGCGCCGCTTCGGATCGGCCTCGCGGCGCCGGGTTTCTTCATGGCGCAAATTGGTGAGCGCGTTGCCGAAGGCCGTGCCAATGGCATCGAGCAATTGCAGGTCCCTCTGCTGAAACGTGTCGCGGCCATGGCCGCGCCAGATGCGCAGATCACCGAGATGGTTCGAAGCGGAATAGGCATGGTAGTTCATTCCGTGCCGCAAGCCGTCGCGTGCCAGAAAATCATTGAAGAATTCGGTGCGCAGAAAATCCTCGCGGGCAATCACCTGATCCAGATGCGTTGCGCGCCGGCACATGCGGAACCGCGGTGTGATCGGATCGCAATACTGGAAGTGGTTTTCGTAGGCGGCGAGGTTGTCTTCATCCATGTTGAGGAAAACGCCGCTGGTGTCTCCCGCTTGCCTTTCCCAAATGTAGGACGCGAAATAGTCAGCCTGAAAGAGATCAATCAGGCGCTGGCCCAGCTGCAGCCGCAGCTCGCGCGCCTCCCGGATCGCGACCATGTCCTGCATGATGGCGAATACCAGGTTCGTTTCCCTTGCCGAGAGCGTCGTCAGCATGGCATGCCTCCTCAGCCCACATGGTAACCGGGAACGCGGGTCCCGTCACCTCCGGGCAGCTTGCCGGCCAAAACGCCTGGGTCCATTACCTATTTCGGCATCAGGACCCAGTAGTCGAAGTCGAGGATCACGTCGTCCAGATACTTGCCATCCTCGCCTTTCAGCGGGAAATCATGGCATGGGCGGTTCTTGGCGGCCACCAGACGCAGGCGCAGCGCGCCGATGTCCTGACGGCCATCGATTTCCGAAGCGTCGAGAACCTCCGACCAGGCATAGACCGTGTCGCCGGAAAACAGCGGTGCAACGTGACGGCCGCCGTTGATGCCTGCGATGTGAAAGGCGTTGCCGAGGCCGTTGAAGGAAAGCGCGCGGGCCAGCGAGATCACGTGACCGCCATAGATCAGGCGCTTTGCGAACCGGCCCTTGGATTCCGTGTGCTGGTTGAAATGCACCTTGGCCGTGTTCTGATAAAGGCGGGTGGCCATCTGGTGTTCGGCTTCCTCGACGGTCATGCCGTCGACATGATCGATCTTTTCACCGATCGCATAGTCGCCGAAGCGGAAGTCCGATCCGGAAAGGGCGTTGTCCCAGTTCGCTGTGTCCAGAAGCGGCGCAGCCGTGCCGAGCGCGTGCGGGTCGATGGCGGCCGGAAGGTCCGGGACAACCGGTTCCGGGGCGGGAGAACCCGGGTCGCGCTTGTTGACCATCACCCAGCGGACATAGTCGAGAACTTCCGTGCCGGTTGCCGTGTAGCCGGTCGAGCGGACATAGACGACGCCGGTCTTGCCGTTGGAGTTTTCCTTCTTGCCGATCACCTCCGAAATGGTCGACAGCGTGTCGCCGGGATAGACCGGCGCCAGGAAGCGGCCACCGGCATAGCCGAGATTGGCAACGGCATTCAGCGAGATGTCCGGAACCGTCTTGCCGAAGACAATGTGAAAGGTCAGGAGATCGTCCAGCGGCGCGTGGGCATAGCCGAGCGCCCGGGCGAAGGCATCGGAGGACTGAACCGCGAAACGGGAGCCGTAAAGCGCGGTATAAAGCGCCTGATCGCCGGAGGTGACGGTGCGCGGCGTTGCGTGGCGGATCACCTGGCCGACCTCGAAGTCCTCGAAAAAATTGCCGCGATTGGTCTTCGTCAACGATCCCTCCCAGATCCGGTTTGTTGCGCGTAATTAGAGCCTATTGCAGTGCACACAGGCAAGTCAGACGTTGGGGGTAGGGCGCGCATCGACCAGGCCGCTCGGAAAAGACGTTTGAACGGTGACTTGACCCTGCCGTGCCTCCAATATGGGGCAGATCAGCCTCTTGAAGGCGCGGGCAGCTTGTCCTTCGAGACAGCGCTGCGCGCTTCCTAAGGATGAGGCTGAGACTGGAGCTGCCGACCATTTGTCATACGG
>JBCDEN010000465.1:0-4067 GCA_039179715.1 Pseudomonadota bacterium | reverse complement strand
TTGCATATCCCCGCGGGGCCTTCAAATCAACGCGATAGATACGCACAGGCGCCAAAAGCGGAATAAAGCCACGATTTCCGGTGCGCACAGGCCCGTCGGAAAAACATAAGATTGTACTTTCGTCGCGCTTCGGTTAAGTTCCGCGCCGCAAATGAGGGATTGCTGCCTTGTTGGTATATGCCGGTCGACCGGAACGGGTCCCGCAGGACCCGTCACCAGGTGAGCAAGACCCGTCCCCAGGCTTCACAAAAAACGGTATAGCCCATGAACCGCCGTCGGCGCATATACGAAGGTAAAGGCAAGATTCTCTACGAAGGTCCGGAACCGGGAACACTGGTCCAGCACTTCAAAGATGACGCGACCGCCTTCAATAACAAGAAACACGAGATTGTTGACGGCAAGGGTGTTCTCAACAACCGCATTTCCGAGTTCATCTTCAATCACCTCAATGCAATCGGCATTCCGACTCACTTCATCCGCCGGATGAACATGCGCGAACAGCTGATCCGCGAGGTCGAGATCATTCCGCTGGAAGTGGTCGTGCGCAACGTTGCCGCAGGATCAATCGCCAAGCGCCTCGGCCTGGAAGAAGGCACGCAGCTGCCGCGCTCCATCATCGAATTCTACTACAAGAACGACGAGCTCGACGATCCGATGGTCGCCGAAGAGCATATCACCGCGTTCGGCTGGGCAACGCCGCAGGAACTGGACGACATGATGGCCCTCGCCATCCGCGTCAACGACTTCCTGTCCGGCCTGTTCCTGGGCGTCGGCATTCGTCTCGTCGACTTCAAGATCGAATGTGGCCGCCTGTTTGAAGGCGACATGATGCGCATCGTGGTCGCCGACGAGATTTCTCCCGACAGCTGCCGCCTGTGGGACATCGAGACCAACGACAAGATGGACAAGGACCGCTTCCGCCGCGATCTCGGCGGCATGCTGGAAGCCTACCAGGAAGTCGCCAAGCGCCTCGGCATCATGATCGCCGTGGAACGGCCGGCCAATTCCGGCCCGACACTGGTGCAATAACGGTTCATGCCCCCGCGATCCTCAAGATTGGCGGGGGTTTTTCGTTTCACCTTCCTTCTTCTCTTCCAGAACCGGACAAGCTGGTGTATGGAGCCTCGCAGGCAGGCCGCCAGACTTTATGGAGACCAGGACACATGAAAGCACGCGTGATCGTCACCCTGAAAAACGGCGTTCTCGATCCTCAGGGAAAAGCCATTGAGGGCGCGCTCGGTGGCCTCGGTTTCGCCGATGTCGGATCGGTCCGCCAGGGCAAGGTGTTCGATGTCGAACTGACCGGTGCGGACAAGGACGCCGCCAGACAGGAACTGGAGCAGATGTGCGAAAAGCTGCTTGCCAACACGGTCATTGAAAACTACGCGATTGAGATCGCCTGAGGCCGATAACCGACCATGGATGAAGACACCCGCAAAGCCGTGACATTCATGGCGCTCAAGGCGGCGGCATTCATCCTGTTGCCGGCAATAGCGGCACTGATCGCCGTGTTTGTCCTGCTCTAGAATTACGGGATAGCAAAATGAAAACAGCCGTCATCGTGTTCCCAGGTTCCAACCGTGACCGCGACATGTTCCACGCGCTGGAACTGATCACCGGCGCGCGGCCCCAGAGCGTGTGGCATACGGAGAGCACCCTGCCCGATGTCGACCTCGTCGTTGTTCCGGGCGGGTTTTCCTATGGCGATTACCTGCGTTCCGGCGCCATTGCCGCCCGCTCGCCGATCCTGAAGGATCTGGTCGCAAAGGCGGATAGCGGCGTTTCGGTTCTGGGCGTGTGCAACGGCTTTCAGATCCTGACCGAAGCGGGTCTCCTGCCGGGTGCGCTGATGCGCAATGCCGCACTGACCTTCGTCTGCAAGGAAGTAAAGATGGTGACGGAAAACACCGCCACCCGGTTTTCATCCAAATTCACCAAGGGCCAGGTTTGGCGCTGCCCCGTCGCCCATCACGACGGCAACTACTTCGCCGACGAGGCAACCCTTGCCGGGATCGAGGACAACGGCCAGGTCATCTTCCGCTATGCGGACGGGACCAACCCGAACGGCTCCATCAACGACATTGCCGGGATCACCAACGACAAGGGCAACGTTCTTGGAATGATGCCGCACCCGGAAAACCTCGTTGAGTCGCTGAATGGCGGCCTCGATGGAAGGCTTTTGTTCGAGAGCCTCCTCGACAAGGCAGCCTGAAACACGCCCCGCGGGAGGACGCCGTGAAGGAGCTCAAGCTCGACAAGGACGTGAGGGCGCGCCTGACGGCGCAGATCCAGAGATATCTCGATGACGAGCTGGACCTTGAGATCGGCAACATGGATGCGGAGTTTCTGATCGACTTCCTGAGCGGTTCCCTCGGCACCCATTTCTACAATCTCGGGCTGAAGGACGCGCAGGCGCTTTTCGCGCGCAAGGCCGATGATGTCACTGACGAGATCTATGCAATGGAGCGCAAGGTCGAGGACAGGAAACAGTGAGCCGCGCAGGCGTGGCCGCACGCCGTCGCAGCGCGCCTGTAGCCCATACACTACAATAGCTTAACGGAAAACCGGTCAACAACACATGCCGGTCGCAGACAGGCACCTGTGCACATGTCACGCCGCCTGGTTGCGTTTCTGTTTCGGCGGATAGCCGAAACGCCGTGAAAACGCCCGCGAAAAGGCCGCCGGACTTGAGAACCCGCACAGCGTTGCAACCGACTTGACCTGCCGGCCCGATTCGAGCTCCGCCCGTGCTATGTCGAGACGCCAATTGGAGAGATATCCCATGGGCGTCGCACCGACGAGTTCCTTGAATGTCACGGCGAATTGCGTCCGTGACATCCCGGCCGTCTCGGCCAGACGCTCAAGTGTCCAGGATTCTTCCGGCGCTTCGTGGATCGCGACCAGCGCTGCTGCGATCCGCGGATGCGCGAGCCCGTTCAAGAGACCCGTATCGGCCTTGCCCTCCTCCATGGCATGACGCAGCAAACGGATGACCACGACCTCGCACAAGCGCTGGAAAGCCGCCTGCCCGCCGCATCTCGGCGTGGTTGCCTCTTCAATGAGAGGTGTCACAACGGCGGTGAGATAGGGCTCTTCGGAAAGCGGTACGGAAATGCACGCCGGCAATGCGTTGATGAGCTGTTTGCCGATCCCCGAGATGGAAATATGCGCGGCGACCAGAGGGATTTCTCCCTCCAAAGGCGCAAAGTCCGGATAGCCTTTTTCCTCTTCAACCATCGACGGACAGAAGACCAGCCGGTTGGCACCGCCGGCATCGGTGTAGATCACGAGATTGGCGAAACCGTTATTGGGCTGATCGGTGAGTGCATTTTCCACATGAACCTTGAGACGATCAATCAGCGAAGACAGCCGGTCGAGCTTTCCGCTGAACGAAGTTCGATAGACAACCGGCAATTTCGTACTCCTGATCATCTTTTTAGGATGTTTATTCTTGTTGCGTTCGCTATTTTAAGCCCATTGAAAGGCAAATGTGAAGTCTTGCCTAAACGTCATGAGGAAAAAATGCTAATTCCACGTCAACAGGTGCCGGCCCTCACGGTAGAAACGCTTGGCTCGGGCACCTTCGATCTTGCAGCTGACGGAGCCGACTTTGCAACGCTCGTTGTGTTTTACCGCGGCCTGCATTGCCCGATCTGCGCGACCTATCTGAAGGAACTCGGCCGCCTCACCCCCGATTTCGCGGAAAAGGGCGTCAAGACCATCGCGATTTCGTCGGACGAAAAGGACAGAGCCCAGCAGATGGCCGACAAGGTCGGGCACGACGCTCTTCGTTTCGGCTATGGCCTGCCGCTGACGGTCGCGAAGGACTGGGGTCTTTACGTGTCCACCAGCCGCGGCACCACCTCGATCGGGATCGAAGAACCGGCCCTGTTCTCGGAACCGGGCGTCTTCCTCGTGAAAGGCGACGGCAGCCTGTATTTTGCTTCCGTTCAGACAATGCCGTTCGTGCGGCCACATTTCTCGGAACTGCTTGGTGCCCTCGATTTCGCGATCGATAAGAATTATCCGGCGCGCGGCGAGTACGCTGGCGAGGTCTGAGGTTTGAG
>JBCDEN010000015.1:0-16702 GCA_039179715.1 Pseudomonadota bacterium | reverse complement strand
GACATCGACACCCGCCTCTTTCAGCATGTTGACGCCCCTGCCGGCTACCCGCGGGTTCGGGTCCAGCATTCCGATCACCACACGCGAGACCCCGGCTTCGATGAGCGCCAGCGAACAAGGCGGTGTGCGGCCATAATGGGAACAGGGCTCCAGCGTGACGTAGCAGGTTGCCCCGTTCGCAAGGCTGCCCGCATTTCTGAGCGCATTCACCTCGGCATGCGCCATGCCGGGCCTGGAGGTTACGCCCCGGCCAGCAAGGATCGGCCCGGCCTCCCCCTCGCGCACGATCAGCGCCGCAACGGCGGGGTTCGGCCAGACACGTCCAAGTCCGCGGCGGGCAAGACGTTCAGCCGCGGCCATGAACCGCGTATCGGTCGTGGTTTCACCAGACATGTCAATCAAATCGCAAAGATCATTGGTCTTTTAGTGGCGCATTTTCTGAATCGCTGAGTTCGTCCAGGAGCGCTTCAAAATCTTTTGCTTCTCGGAAATTTCTGTAGACGGAGGCAAAGCGGACATAGGCGACATCATCGATGCCCTTCAGCCCTTCCATGACGTGGTTGCCGATCGTTTCGGCTGTGATTTCACTTTCTCCGGAGCTTTCGAGCTGCCGCACGATGCCGCTGACCATGCGCTCGATGCGGTCGGGATCGACCGGACGCTTGCGCACCGCAATCTGGACGGACCGCATCAGTTTCTCGCGGTCGAATGTCACCCGGCGCCCGGAGCGTTTGAGCACCATGAGTTCACGCAATTGAACCCGCTCAAACGTTGTGAAGCGGCCACCGCAGGTATTGCATATCCTGCGGCGGCGAATGGTCGTGTTGTCCTCGGTTGGACGGGAATCCTTAACCTGGGTTTCCTCGCCGCCGCAAAACGGACATCTCATGTGTCAAAGCTCCTGAGCGAGCCGGATCATCCCCCGTAGATCGGGAACCGGGCTGTCAGTGCTTCTACCTTGGCTTTGACCGCAGCTTCAACCGCCGCATTGCCGTCTTCACTGTTTGCGGCCTTCAAACCATCCAACACTTCCGTGATCAGCGCGGCAACTTCCCTGAATTCGGCAACTCCGAAACCACGCGTGGTGGCTGCCGGCGTACCAAGACGGATGCCGGAGGTTACGAACGGTTTTTCGGGGTCAAACGGAATACCGTTCTTGTTGCAGGTAATGTTCGCACGTCCGAGCGCCTTTTCGGCCACCTTGCCGGTGGCATTTTTCGGGCGCAGGTCGACGAGCATGGAGTGGTTGTCGGTCCCGCCGGACACGATATCAAGTCCCTGCTCCTTCAAGGCTTCCGAAAGCGCCTTGGCGTTCTCGACAACCGCGCGGGCATAGGCCTTGAACTCAGGTTGCAGCGCTTCCTTGAAGGCAACGGCCTTGGCTGCGATGACATGCATCAGCGGCCCCCCCTGGAGACCCGGGAACACCGCCGAATTGACCTTTTTGGCAATGGCCTCGTCATTCGTGAGGATCAATCCTCCGCGCGGCCCGCGCAGCGACTTGTGCGTGGTGCTGGTGACGACATGGGCATGGGGAACGGGAGACGGATGAACTCCGCCTGCAACAAGACCGGCGATATGCGCCATGTCCACCATCAGATAAGCGCCGATACCATCGGCGATCTCGCGGAACTTCTGCCAGTCCCAGAAACGCGAATACGCCGTACCGCCCGCAACAATCAGCTTGGGCATGTGCTCGTTGGCGAGGCGTTCGACTTCTTCCATGTCGAGACGGTGGTCGTCTTCGCGCACGCCATATGAAACGACGTTGAACCATTTTCCGGACATGTTCACGGGCGAGCCGTGCGTCAGGTGACCGCCGGAATTGAGGTCAAGACCCATGAAGGTGTCGCCGGGCTGCAGAAGGGCGAGAAACACTGCCTGGTTCATCTGGCTGCCGGAATTGGGCTGGACGTTGGCAAACTGGCAGCCGAACAGTTCCTTGGCGCGCTCGATCGCAAGCGTTTCGGCAACGTCTGCAAACTCACATCCGCCATAGTAGCGCTTGCCCGGATAGCCCTCGGCATATTTGTTGGTGAAAATCGATCCCTGCGCTTCCAGAACGGCGCGGGACACGATGTTCTCTGACGCGATCAGTTCGATCTCGTGCCGCTGACGCCCAAGTTCCTTCTGCACCGAGCCGAAGATGTCGGGATCGATTTCGGCAAGGTTACTTGTGAAGAAACCGGAATGAGACTGCCCGGAGCTTTCCATCAAAGACATCGCACTTTCCCTGTATTCGTTTGACTTAGAACCTGGTTTCGGCATTTGCCCTTTCAGGCACCGCCAAGCCGATTGGCCAGCTTTGCGCGAGGAAGTAGCACAGCCCCCCGGCAGAACCAAGAGGCATACCGACGCGGCCAGTTGGGAAAACGACAGAACATTTTCTCAAAACCATTAATCTGCGTGGCCTTTCAGGCTTCGACAGCAAAGCAACCGTTCAGTACAAGGTCGGATCGGCTGACGGGGACTCGCGTTCGGCAATCTGGCTGATCCGGCGCTTGAGCTTCCGGACCGCAACGCGTTTCAGATCCTCCTGAGCGGTGTTTGCAGGTCCGAATGTCGAGACTTCGATGCCGGTCGCAGCATCGATCGCAGTGACCTTCACCTGCCCACCGATCGGATGGAACTCAAGATAGATCTCGCCTGGCCGCGGCTCGCGACTCATCTGGAATCTCCCTGCTGCAGAGGTCTCCAAAAAGCCACGAAACGCCGGCCTTATCAAGACCGGCGTTTCATGCCCACGCATCAGATGAGCTTAAAGATACCTAGAGGCGCGCCTGCGTTTCGGTGGTAAGGACATCATCCCTGGCGTAGATGTCATCGCGGAAATGCACGACGCCATCCGCATTCGCCCATGCGGTCACGTAAGTCATATAGAGCGGGATGGATTTTTTCAGTTTCACGTCCTCGCGCTCGCCGGTGCGAATGACCGAATCCACGCGGGTGCGGTTCCAGTCCGGCGTCGTTGACTGCAGCATCCACGTGACAAGTTCGCGTACATTCTGCACCCGGACACATCCCGAAGAGTGAAAACGCTGACTTTCCCCGAACAGCGTCTTGGACGGTGTGTCGTGCAGGTAGACCTGGTGCTTGTTGTGGAAGTTGATGCGCACCGAACCAAGCGAGTTCTCCGCGCCCGGATCCTGGGTGAACCGGTACTGCGTCGCCTCGTCCGTGTTCCAGTCGATCTGCTGCCAGGCAAGTTCGTTGCCGCTCCAGTCGAAGATCCGGATGTTGTTCTTGGACAGGTATTCCGGATCTTCCTTCATCTTCGGAATGAGATCCTTGCGGATGATCGACACCGGAACCGTCCAGTAGGGATTGAAGTTGAGCTCGTAGATCTTGCTGTTCAGGATCGGCGTCTGCCGGTCGATCTTGCCGACAACAGCGGTATGGCGCGAACGGACCCTGCCGTTTTCAACGGCCTCGATCTCCGCAGCCGGAATATTCACCATCACATAGCGGTCGCCGAGGAAACCCGACATGGAGCGCATGCGCACCAGGTTGGTTTCGAGCTGGCCCAGTCTTACATGCGCCGGGACATTCAGCGCCTCCACGGTGTCATTGCCCATGACCCCGTCCGGGATCAGGCCATGACGCAGCTGGAAGCGGCGCAGCGCTGCTTCAACGTAGGAATCGAACGCATCGGACGAACCCGCCTGCTGCTCCAGATCACCGGAGGCAATCAGACGTCGGCGCAATTCAACAACGCGCGGGTCCTTGGCACCGATCCTGAGCGCCTTGCCGCCGCCGGTAACAGTGCCCCAGCCGCCCGCCTGAACGATGCGCTGATAGCGGTCGATCGCGATGGCGATATAGTCGGCTGTTTCAGGCGACAGGGTCGGCGCGGAGGAATTCACCTCGGTGATGTTCTCCGTGGCGATGTCGAAGTTATCGGTCCATTCGACATTCTGCCGGTTCTGCTGCAGCGACTGCAAAGCCGTTTGCGCGCTCGTGGGGGCGCCCTGCACCAGCAATGCGCTTATACCTACAGCGCAAACGCCAAGGAAGGACTTCCCTGCGCGCCACGCGGCAAAACCTTGTTTTCCGGACTGGCCGACCTTCATGTGCATCGCCAACTTCATTTGCAACGCCCTACGCTTTCAGATCTCGTGGTATTGAACCGGGCCAGTAAAACATCACCGGCTTCCTGTTCCAAAACAAATTTATACTCGGCAGAGGTTAATAAATAGCTCGAATTTTTAACCATGCTGCCGCCTTGAGCGCTGCACAAAGCCATTCTTTTGTGACCACAAGATGTCACCGAACAGCCACAAAACAAAACCCGAGCTTTCCGGGTGCTTTCGGGACGCGCTGCGCACGAACCTTCGGATAGGAAGAAAAGGAAACGAATAAAAGCCACAAATGCGTGAAGACCCAAAAACAAAAGCACCGCCCGGTGGGCGGTGCTTTGTCATCCGGATTTGCCGCGAATTTCAGAGCCGGTAGAGAATCTGGTCAGTCCAGAACCGCTCAAGGCGGCGGAGCGACTTGTTGAGTGCAACGAAGTCCTCGGCACCGATCTCGCCGACCTGCTCGACCGACAGAATGTGCCGCTCATACAAATCGTTCACGATTGTCGCCACTTCCTGGCCCTTGTCGGTCAGGCTGACACGCACCGAACGGCGGTCCATGCGGGAACGCTGATGGTGGATGTAACCGGTCTCGACCAGCTTCTTCAGGTTATAGGACACGTTCGAACCGAGATAGTAGCCGCGTGTGCGCAGCTCACCGGCAGTGAGCTCTGCATCCCCGATGTTGAACAGAAGCAAAGCCTGCACGCTGTTTACATCGGAACGCCCCATACGGTCGAATTCGTCCTTGATGACGTCCAGAAGACGCCGATGCAGTCTTTCGACAAGAGTCAGAGCTTCAAGGTAAAGTGGCTTGATTTCCACTTCGTCCGCTTCGCTCGGTGAAACAGCGTCGACTGCCCTACTTGCGGTGATCATGTGTTTGCGCCTCTTATTGTACCTGTTGATGGGCGGATATTTTCCCGCCTTGTCACTCAATCTAGCCGAGTGTTTCTAAAATCCGCTTAAGAGACACACTGAATCGTTCGTTAACGTTTGAACCGCTTTTGAGCCCCCTGTTTCATCTTTTGTTAATCATGACCCGCGCAGAAAATTCACGATGCCTGAGAAGTCCTTAGCGTCTCCCCCTGCGTTACAGAATAGCGTGTAAAGCGCGGCAGCCTCGGCGCCGAGGGGGGTCGCCGCACCTGCGGAGCTCGAGGCCTCCTGGGCAAGCTTCAGATCCTTCAGCATCATCGCCGCAGCGAAACCCGGCTGGTAGTCGCGGTTGGCGGGAGAAGACGGCAGCGGCCCTGGAACCGGACAATAGGACGTGAGCGACCAGCACTGGCCGGACGCGGTCGAAGAGATGTCGAAAAGCTTCTGCGCGTCCAGTCCGAGTTTTTCTGCCAGCACGAATGCCTCGCTGACGGCGATCATGGAAATGCCGAGGATCATGTTGTTGCAGATCTTTGCGGCCTGCCCGTTGCCGGCACCGCCGGCATGCACGATCGTCTTGCCCATGATGTCGAGAAACGGTTTGGCGGCAGCAAAGGCTTCCTCGGAGCCGCCGACCATGAAGGTCAGCGTGCCGGCCGTAGCGCCACCGACACCGCCGGACACCGGCGCATCCACCATGGGCATGTCGTACTCAGCAGCCGCGGAGGAAACCACCCGGGCGCTGTCGACATCGATCGTTGAGGAATCGATCAGGAGCGTCCCGGCTTTCGCATTCTCCAGAATGCCCCCTTCCCCCTGATAGATCTGGCGGACATGCTTTCCCGCGGGCAGCATGGTGACGATGACGGCCGCCCCGGCAGCCAGATCGGCAACGCTTCCGGTCCTTTCTCCGCCTGCATCGACGAGTGCATTGACGGCGGCTTCCGCAAGATCGAAGCCCAGAACCCTGTGTCCGGCCTTGACCAGATTCACAGCCATCGGCCCGCCCATGTTCCCAAGACCGATGAAACCGATTGTACTTGTCATCTCGTTTCTCCCAGATGCATTCCGCCTTGTTCCAGAATCGGTTGGGCGGAGTTCCTTATGGTTTGATTCAGTTGATCGACCGCCACGGGCACGTTCACCCGGTTGCCGTTGCCGCGCGGTTTTCCCTGTGCATGAGATAGGCCAGCGCCGCATAGATCGCGATCGTGATCAGATAGAAGGTGATTTCATAAGGGCGGCGGCCGTAAAGATCCGAAAAGGCGGTATGCATCAGGATCTGGCAGAAACACCTGAAGATCCACATCACCGTTCCCCAGGAAACGGTCAGCCAGAGACCCGTTGCGGCAACGAGATCCAGGACCGCGAAAAAAACGGTCGCGCCCTGAAGGGCAACCGGCATGTCCCAGAAGAAATTGCCGTGCCACTCGACGATGCCGATGATGCGCGCCCAGTAGATCACGCCCCCGCCCAACAGGACAAGCGCGATGCAGCGCAGATAGAGGATCAGGATCGTGCTCCACGGCGGGCGGGCGTCAATGAGGTCCTGAAAGCTTGTGATCATGTGCGATCCGATTGCACCTTACAAAGGAAGATCTCCGTCAAACGGTTCCTCGAAATACGACGCCAGCCCGGCCCTGTCCACTTGTGCGAGCTGATTAGGGTTCCATTTCGGGGACTGGTCCTTGTCAACCACAACAGCCCGGATGCCTTCGAAGAAATCCTCGCCCTTCAGGATTTGCGAGACGATCCGGTATTCCAGCTTCATGCACGCGTTGAAGTCCAGCAGCGCTCCGCGCTTCATCTGCTCAAAGGCAATCAGAACACTGGTCGGCGACTTTCCCCGGATCGCCGCGGCGGTCTTGATGGCAAATTCGTCGCCGGATGCGTCAAGACGGGAAAGAACCTCCTCGACGGAAGAGGCAGAGAATACGTGTTCGATCAGCTCTGCGTTTTTCTGCACGGGACCGGACGGCGGCGACGCCCGGAACCCTTCAAGTGTCGCGTCGACATCGTCGGTCGTTTCGAGCGCCGACTGAAGTTCAGGCAGGCGGTCCTGAGCAATGGCATGGGTGAGAACACCGGAGAAAAGCGCGTCTGCCTGCTTCAGCCTGCCCGCCGACAGCGCGCAATAGGTGCCGATGCTGCCCGGCATGCGCGGCAGAAAATAGGTGCCGCCGACGTCCGGAAAGAACCCAATCCCGGTCTCGGGCATGGAAAACAGCATGTTTTCGGTGCCGACGCGGTGACTTCCATGAACAGATACGCCGACACCGCCGCCCATCACGATGCCGTCGATCAGCGCGATATAGGGCTTCCGATAGGCCTTGATATAGGCGTTCAGCGCGTATTCGTCCCGGAAGAAGGTCTTCAGTCCGTCGAGCTCACCCGCCTGTCTCGCATCATAGATGCTGCGGATATCTCCACCGGCGCAAAAGGCCTTGCCGCCGGCACCGCGGATGACGACGTGGCGGACATTGGGATCATCCGCCCAGAGTTCCAGCTTCAAGGCCAGCGCCTTGACCTTGTCATGTGTCAGCGCGTTAAGCGCCTTGGGCCTGTTCAGGGTCACGAAACCCGCCTTGCCACGCACCTCGAACAGGATCTCTTCGTTCATTGCATCGCCTTGTGTAGTGAGAGTCATTTCAATGGGTAAGGAGCGAAGTTTCACTCAGTCTTTCAACAGGTGGCGCGCGATGATCAGGCGCATGACCTCGTTGGTTCCTTCCAGGATCTGGTGCACTCTGACATCGCGGAAAAACCGTTCGATCGGGTAGTCGCGCAAATAGCCGTATCCGCCGTGAAGCTGCAAGGCCTCGTTGACGACCTTGAAGCCGGTGTCGGTCGCAAGACGCTTGGCCATTGCAGCCAGCCTTGTTGCGTCGTGGGATTTTGCATCCACGGCCGCTGCCGCCTTGTGGAGCAGCAACCGGGACGCCTCCAGTTCCGTTGCCATGTCGGCCAGCCGGAACTGCAGTGCCTGGAAATCGGCGATTGGCCTGCCGAACTGCCTTCTTTCCTTCATGTAGGCCAGAGCATGATCGAGACAGGCCTGCGCAGCACCGAGCGAACAGGCACCGATGTTGAGCCGTCCACCGTCCAGCGCGGACATGGCAATCTTGAACCCCTGCCCCTCTTCGCCGATGAGATTCGATTTCGGAACGGGGCAATCCTGGAAATTGACCTGAGCGGTCGGCTGGCTCTTCCAGCCGAGCTTGACCTCGTTCGCACCGAAGCTGAGGCCTGGCGTTCCCTTTTCGACGAGAAGGCAGGAGACGCCTGCCGGTCCCTCGCCGCCGGTGCGCACCATGACCGCGTAAAGATCGCTCACGCCGCCGCCGGAGATGAACGCCTTGGAGCCGTTGAGAATGTAGCGTTCGCCATCGTCGCGGGCGCTGGTGCGCAGGCTCGCGGCGTCGGATCCGGAACCTGGCTCGGTGAGGCAGTAGCTGGTCAGAAGCTCCATCGTGCAGAGCCTGGGCAGGAATTTCTGCCGCAACTCTTCGGACGCAAAGCTGTCGATAATCCAGGCGACCATGTTGTGGATGGAAAGATAGGCCGCCGTGGAGGTGCACCCCTTGGACAGCTCCTCGAATATCAGCGCGGCATCAAGCCGGGCCAGTGCCGACCCGCCGACATCTTCCCTCACATAAATGCCGCCGAATCCAAGTTCGGCCGCTTTGCGCAGCGTCGGAATCGGAAAGATGCTTTCCTCGTCCCACTCCTTTGCGAATGGCGCAAGCTCGTCCCTTGAAAAACCGGCCGCCATGTCCTGAAAAGCGCGCTGATCTTCATTCGGTGCAAAGTCCACGTCGTTCCTCCCAACTGAGCTTCACCCGGCGAAGGTGAAAGCCATCCGTTTTTCCGTTGCGGCTGATGCACTAAACCATATTTGACGCGAACGTCAAACAATCTCTTTTTCTCATTTAATTTCAGTTATTTTACAGAATGTTGGAATGATTCAAACTGCGTGATAGATTGCGTTTGAACATCCGGCACATTGTGCAGCATCCTTCCGAAACCCGAGTCCGAACCCGCCATGCCGTCCCAGAAGCCGCTTCCTCAGATTACATCAGACCATATGGACACCCTGCTGGCCGGCACCCGCATGCGGCGCAACCGGCAGACCGACTGGTCCCGGCGGCTGGTGCGCGAAAACACGCTGACGGTGGATGATCTCATCTGGCCAATATTTCTGGTGGACGGAGAAAACGTGAGACAGCCCGTGCCGTCGATGCCGGACGTCGTTCGCGTCTCGGTGGACGAAGCCGTTCGCGAGGCAACGCTCGCTGCGGAACTCGGCATTCCCGCTCTTGCGCTTTTTCCTTATACGGATCCGGATCTGCGCGACGACACCGGCAGCGAAGCACTCAATGCGGAAAACCTGACCTGCCGCGCCTTGCGTGCAATCAAGACGGAAGGCCTGAATGTCGGCCTGATGACCGATGTCGCGCTCGATCCCTATACCAGCCACGGCCACGATGGGCTGATGGACGGCGAAACCATTCTCAATGACGAGACGGTCGATCAGTTGTGCCGTCAGGCGCTTGTCCAGGTGGAGGCGGGCGCGGACGTCATTGCGCCGTCCGACATGATGGACGGGCGGATCGGCGCCATCCGTCAGTCGCTTGACGGCCAAGGCCATCGCGGAACCCAGATCATGGCCTATTCGGCAAAATATGCGTCCGCGTTCTACGGCCCGTTCCGCGATGCGGTCGGATCTTCGGGAACGCTCAAGGGCGACAAGCGCACCTACCAGATGGACCCGGCGAATACCGACGAATCCTTGCGCGAAGCGGAACTGGATATTGCCGAGGGCGCGGACATGGTCATGGTCAAACCGGGCCTGCCCTATCTCGACATCGTCCGGCGCATCAAGGATGAATTCCAGGTGCCAACCTACGCCTATCAGGTGTCAGGGGAATACGCGATGATCAAGGCTGCCGATGCCAATGGCTGGCTTGACGGCGACCGGGCGATGCTGGAGAGCCTTCTGGCATTCAAGCGCGCCGGCGCGGACGGAATCCTGACCTATTTCGCGCCCAAGGTCGCCGCACTGCTGACGAACGGCAAATGACGGCCGTTCCCGGTCCGCAAAAGCGTTGAAGACGCGGAGCGGGTGCCGCCGGTCAAGCAGCGCTTTTGCAAGCGGGTTCAACCCGCCGCGGCAATTGAACCGAACAGGCCGGGATTTGCGTTTTACCGCTCCCGTCCCCACATCAGGCTCATCACGAATTGAGGAGCCGCTTCATGTCCGCCGAGACTTCGACCGACCATGTCCGCGAAGACGTTTTTGATCCCGCCCTTCATCCGGAGCTGTTTTCCGGCGTGCGCAGCCGCAGGATCTTTGCGTTTTTCATCGACGTGATCGCGATCGCTCTCCTGACCTTCGCAGCCGGCATCCTGGTGTTTTTCCTCGGTGTCTTCACACTTGGACTCGGGTTCCTGCTTTACGGCATCCTGCCGGCGGCGGTCGCGCTCCTTTATGTCGCCTTCACGCTTGGCGGGCCCCTGGCCTCGACCCTTGGCATGCGCGCAATGGGACTTGAAATGCGCCTCTGGTACGGGGCAAAGCCCTATCCCCTGCTCGCCGCCGTTCACGCGCTGCTGTTCTGGTTCTCCGTGTCGCTGCTGACGCCGCTCGTGCTGCTGGTCTCGCTGTTTTCTGACCGCAAACGCCTGCTCCACGACATGATCCTGGGCGTCGTCGTGGTGAACTCGGCCTATCACCAGCAACATGTGGATGTGCGGTTCCAGGCCTCGCGCTGAACGCCTTGGTCAACGGAAACCACGGGTTCGCCATCAAGCTTTCGGGCCGGAAGCCGTTCAGTTCAACAGCGCCAGCGACAAATTGAGCAGCCCGGCGAAGCCGACCCAGACGGCATAGGGGCAGAAAAGGAGCGCTGACGTCCTGTCCGCTGGCCACCTGTTCGCGATGAAGAAAAGAATAGCCGCCAACATTCCCAGCAGGATGACCAGCGCGAACCAGAGCTGGTGCAAAACGAAAAAGACCGGTGACCAGGCCCAGTTCAAAAGTATCTGCGCAAACCAGACATTCATGGCGGCTGATCGAGGCGCCTTTTTAAACGTGCGCCAGCCGGCAATCGCAATGAACACGTAAAGCACTGTCCAGACCGGGCCGAAAATCCAGTTCGGCGGGTTGAACGGCGGCTTCTCGAGCGCCCGATACCAGTCGCCCGGCGCTGTTTGCATGCCGATGAAAATTCCGATTGCCAGAACGACCACGACAAATGACACGAGTGTCGCAATTGCAGACGGCGTGTTCAGCTTCAGCGTTGATTCGGTTGTCATGTCCCGCAGTGCTTTCCTGTTTGCCGTCCTTAGCGTTTCACGGGCAGGTCCTGATTGCCAGAGCCAATTGATTGCCGCGCGCAGATCGAGCAACCGAATTCTGATCGCCGGATGATTGGCGGCCGAAACCGAAACAGTAAATTTTGCTGATTTTTCCGCGCTCTACCGTAGAGCGAAACCCAAAAAAGAAAAAACCTGAATATTTGAGTCGACTTTAAAATCCGTATTTGATATTGCTGCGATGCAATCTAACTAACGGAAAATGCTATGTCTTTCTTCAAACGCGTAGGCGCACTGACGTGCGCGTTCGTGGCCGGCTCCTTGTTGGCAACCCCAGCCACGACCGCCTGGGCCGAGGCCCTCACCTTCACTGATATTGCAGGCCGCGAGGTCACCCTGCCGGAGATGCCCGACAAGATCATATTGGGCGAAGGGCGGATGATGTACGGCATTGCTCCGCTTATCGAAGGCAACCCGTTTGAAAAGATCGTGGGCTGGAAGAGCGATCTCGTTCAGTATGATCCGGACGCGTTCCGCAAGTACGAAGGCGCTTTCCCGGAAGACACGGCCCGGATGATCGATTTCGGCAATCCCTATGCCGGCGACTTTTCGATCGAAGCCGTTCTGGAAGCTGAAACCGACCTCGTGATCCTGGATGTGGGCAACCTCTTCAAGGCCGAGGAAACCGGTCTTATCGAGAAACTCGGGAACGCCGGCGTTCAGGTCGCTTTCATCGACTTCCGCCGCAACGCGACCGAAAATGC
Organism: Pseudomonadota bacterium; assembly: GCA_039179715.1. Taxonomy (GTDB): domain Bacteria; phylum Pseudomonadota; class Alphaproteobacteria; order Rhizobiales; family Stappiaceae; genus Roseibium. The sequence continues at coordinate 4,668 of JBCDEN010000015.1, read as the reverse complement.
CGTTCCTTCCATGCTGATCCTCGGCCGGATTTTCGGTGAGGAAAGACGCGCGGCGGAATTCATCGATTTCTACATCGCGCAGATGCGCAAAGTGACGAATATCGTCGACACCATTCCGGCTGAAGACCGTCCGCTCGTTGTGGTCGAGAACGCTGCAGGATGGCAGACCGATTTCTGCTGCTGGTCGTTCGGCCCGTACAATTACGGCCGGTTCGTCGAGCTTGCCGGCGGCAAGAACTATGCCTCCACGCTTGCCAATGCCTATTCCGTCGATCTGAACCTTGAGGGGATCATCGAAGCGGACCCGGATGTGGTTTTCGGCACCGGCGCAAACTGGAAGGAAGCACGCCCGGAAGTGACATCAACACTGCTCGGTTATGACGGCGATCCGGAAGTGAACAGCGAGCGCCTTGCTGCCCTCGCCGCACGCCCCGGATTTGCCGATCTGCGCGCGGTCAAGGACGGACGGTTCCACTCGATCTACCATCAGTTCTACAACTCGCCGTACCATTTCATTGCGATCCAGGTTCTGGCGAAATGGCTGCATCCGGAAGATTTCGAAGATCTCGATCCCGAGGCAACGTTCCAGGAGCTGCACGACCGGTTCCTGCCTTATGAAACCTCCGGTCAGTTCTGGATCACGCTGAACAAGTAAAGTCCACTTGCTCGCACGCCTCCGCTGCCAATCGCAACGGAGGCGTTCATCATGGATCTCTCATGTCTGATAGAACACTTGTATCCGGCGACGCAATGGCGCTGGTGCGTGCCTATAAACTGCGTAATCTGCGGCGGATTCTGCTGGTCTGCCTCGCCTTTGTCCTGCTTGCCGGACTTGTTGTCATCGACATCACGACCGGGCCGGCTGATCTGTCCATCTGGCGCACGATCCAGGTCATTCTGGACCGCTCGATCGCAACGCCGAAGGAAGACGTCATCATCTGGCAGCTGCGGCTGCCGGTTGCCCTCATGGCCATTGCCGTCGGTGCAATGCTGGGGGTCGCCGGTGCGGAAATGCAGACCATCTTGAACAATCCGCTCGCCGACCCGTTCACTCTGGGCCTCAGTTCCGCAGCCGGTTTCGGTGCCGCCCTTGCCATCGTGCTCGGCTGGTCCGTGATCCCCGCTGTCGGCGGCCTGTTTGTTTCGGTAAACGCATTCGTTTTCGCGATGCTGACGTCCTGCGCGCTTTTCCTGTTCACGCGCCTGCGCGGCGTCACGCCGGAGGCGATGATCCTGGTCGGGATCGCCATGTTGTTCACGTTCAACGCGCTTCTGGCGTTCCTGCAATACGGCGCTTCGGAAATTCAGCTGGCGCAGCTGATCTTCTGGCAACTGGGCTCGCTTGCGCGAGCGACCTGGGGCAAGGTCGGCATCTGCTTCGCCATCCTTCTCCTGATGCTGCCCTGGTTCATGAGCCGCTCCTGGGCGCTGACTGCCCTGCGCATGGGAGAAGACAAGGCGGCTGCACTGGGCGTCAATGTCGGCCTCTTGCGGATCACGGTACTTGCCGGCGTTTCGCTGCTTGCGGCCGTCGCCGTTTCCTTTGTCGGTGCCATCGCATTTGTCGGCCTGGTCGGCCCGCACATCGCGCGCATGATCGTCGGTGAAGACCAGCGCGGTTTCCTGCCCCTTTCGGCCCTGTGCGGTGCGCTCATCATTTCGGGGACATCGATCGCCTCCAAGGCCATTACGCCGGGCATCGTTTACCCGATCGGGATGATCACCTCCCTGATCGGCATTCCCTTCTTCATTCTGCTCATTCTCGGTCAGCGAAAAAGGCACTGGCAATGAATGCGCTGATTGCAGAAAACCTGACATTTTCATACGGCACAAGGCGGATATTCGACCGGGTCGGGTTCGATCCGATCGCACCCGGTCAGCTGACGGCGCTGATCGGACCGAATGCGGCCGGCAAATCCACGCTGTTTCGCCTGATCGCGGGCCTTTTGAAACCTGAAACCGGCAAGGTCCATCTCGGTGATACCGATCTGGATACGCTGACGACGCGCACGCGCCTGGAACGCGTGTGTTTCATGCCGCAGTTCTTCACGGCCAATGCCGCGCTTACCGTCTTTGACGTGGTCATGATGGCCCACAAGCAGCTCAAGGGCTGGCGCGTGAACGAGGCTGACATGATCGCTGTCGGCACGGCCTTGCAGGAAGCCGGCATCGGACACTTGTCGGAAGCCTATGTGAGCGAACTCTCAGGCGGTCAGTCGCAAATGGTTTCCGTAACCCAGGCCCTGATCAGAAAATCGGATGTCTATCTGTTCGATGAACCGACATCCGCGCTCGACTTGCGTCATCAGCTGGATGTCCTCGGCCAGATCAAGAGCGCTATCGCAGACCGCGGTGCCATCGGTGTCGTTGCCCTGCACGACCTCAACCTTGCAGCCCGTTTTGCGGACAACCTGATCCTGCTCGGCGAGGGCCGGATCCTTGCACAGGGATCTCCTGCGCAGGTTTTGCGCGCCGATGCAATTTCAAACACCTACGGGGTCGCTATCGAAACCTCGAAGGGCCCCAGAGAGGAGCTTATCGTTCATGCTTACGCGTCGTGAATTCATCATCTCCGCGGCCGCAATGGCGGGGACCGGTTCGGCGCTCGCCTGCCCTGCCCCTGCCTCTACGGGAACAGACCATGGCGTGCTCATGCTCAATGCGGCTTGCGGCGATCCGGACACACCAAACGTTTTCGAGCCTGCGATCCTCCGCATCAACACCGGTGACAGCGTCACGTTCGTGCCGACGGACGCCGGTCACAACTCCGCATCCAAGCGCGGAATGATCCCGGAAGGCGCAGAGCCATGGAACGGCGCAATAGACGAAAACCTGACGGTCGACTTCACCGTCCCGGGGATCTATGGGCATATCTGCGTTCCCCACTACGAATGGGGCATGGTCGGGCTGATCCTAGTCGGAAACGACATGTCCAACCTGAAATCAGTCAAGAAAGTCCGGCATCCGGGCAACGCGCGCAAAGTGTTCCGCGCCCTCCTCAAGGAACTGGAAGCAAAGGCTTAGCACCCTCGGTGAAGACGAACCTGATCGAAACCTGGTCCAGCCTTTCCGACGAAGAAGACTCGATGACGGAAGAGCATACGTGGATCTGGTGCGAAATGATCAACGCAATCGACGAAACCAACCTTTCCGGTTCGGACGTGCTTGATTTCGGCTGCAATCAGGGCGGTTTCCTGCGGCTGCTTCATGATCTGCGCCCGTTCAACTCAGGTGTCGGCGTGGATATTGCGCGCCGCGCTGTTGTAATCGCAGAGGCAAACGCGGGCAATCGCCCGATCACGTATCACGCGACCAACGATCTGACTGATCTTGATCGCCAGTTCGATCTCGCCTTTTCCCACGAGGTCATCTACCTCATCGACGATCTCGACGCGCATGCGCGTCAGATTGCCGGCGTTCTCAAGCCGGGCGGCAGCTATTACGCCGTCACCTGTTGCCACCGTGACAGTCCGCTCTGGGCGGCGTGGCGGTCGAAAATCCAGGCGTTTTCGAACGTTCCCGTGCCCGATCATGGCGTCGCCGAGATTGCAGGAGCCTTCAGGAATGCCGGCTTCGCAGTGTCCGTCAGCCGTTTTCTGGCCAACGCGTTCATTCCGCTAAGCCAGCCTAGCGACTACTTTCCGACGGACACGGACCGCCTTGACACCTACAGCCGTTGGAAGCTGATGTTCCGCTTCGAGGCGGAAGTTTGAGCTCAAGCTTGGCATGGTGCCAAGGATCCGCGGCTGTTTTACCTGTCAGGAGAACCTTTTTCTCATCTTGCCGCTTGTCGGAGGATGATCCACTCCGGATCGACGGGCGGTTGAATTTAAGGCTCTTTCAATACGCGGATCGCCTGTTCTACACTGGGCGTTCGTCAAGAGTGGCCATGCAAGGCTTTGGGCAGGTGAATGCATTCTGTTGATATCGCGATGGCGCTGACCTTCATGGTCATCGCGTCAACCGTCATTCTGTATGCCGTCGAGCGCTACCCCATCGAGACGGTCGCTCTCGGGTCCGTGACTGCCTTTATCGTGATCTTTTCTGTCTTTCCGGTGGTAATGCCGGACGGCAATGCCGTTACGACAGGCGACTTTCTCATGGGATTCGCCAATCCCGCGCTGGTGACCGTTATCTGTCTGCTCATCATCGGTCAGGCGCTGTTCCAGACAGATGCGCTGGAAGGTCCGGCCAAGACAATCGTGCGGATGACGCGCGGACGTTCCGCCGTCGCGACCATCCCGATCCTGCTGGCCGTTGCCGTGCTGAGCGCGTTTTTGAACAACACGCCCGTTGTGGTGATGTTCCTGCCGATCCTGACAGCGGTCGCCGCGACTGTCGGGCAGTCTTCATCCCGCGTTCTCATGCCGCTGTCGTTCATCGCGATCCTGGGCGGCATGACGACGCTGATCGGATCTTCAACCAACCTCCTGGTGGCCAACTACGCGGCGCAGTCGTCCGACCTGCAGCTGAGCTTTTTCAGTTTCACGCCGATCGGCCTGATCGTTGCGGGTGTCGGGTCGCTCTACGTCTTCTTTGTCATGCCGCACCTGATGACAGCCCGCAAGACAATGGCGGAAGAGTTCCAGGCAACATCGGGCAAGCAGTTCATCGCACAGATTGAAATCACATACGGACATCCGCTTGTCGGAGTCGAGGCGGTGTCCG
>JBCDEN010000377.1:0-4825 GCA_039179715.1 Pseudomonadota bacterium | reverse complement strand
CTGGCCGGCAGCGCTGATCTTCGTCGGCATTTGGATCGGGATGGCGGTCGTGTTCCGCTATTCATCCCTGTCGGCGCTGACGGCGAGCCTGGTGACGCCGGTTCTGCTATATCTCGTGCTGAGCCGCTTTCAAATGGCAGAAATGACGCTTTTCATGACCGTGCTCTTGTGGATCAAACATCACGAGAATATCGGCAGATTGCTGCGTGGTGAGGAAAGCCGGATCGGCGCGAAATCCAAACCGGCGCCAGCCGGCGGCGCGGACGCAGACAGCGGAGGCACATGAACGCAGGCCAGGAGGATAAAACACGCTGCCTCACGGAGAAGCAGCGCCTTGCATGGCTGCGTTTAATACGATCGGAAAACATTGGCCCTTCGACGTTTCATGATCTTCTGCAACATGCCGGTTCTGCGGAACGGGCGCTTGAAATCCTGCCGGCTCTTTCAAGACGCGGCGGCAAGCGGAGCTACCGTCTGTTCCCCGAACAGGATGCGATCGACGAACTTGAAGCGCACAAGCGGTTCGGAGCCCGGCTGGTGGCCCAGGGTGAGCCGGACTACCCGCCTCATCTCAAGCACATAGACGGCTCGCCCCCGCTCATTTCGATCATGGGAGGCCAGGCGGCCGAAAATCCGCAAATGGCGGCCATTGTCGGTGCCCGCAACGCGTCGCTGTCCGGGCGCAAACTCGCGGCCGGGTTCGCCCGTGACCTTGGTGCCCATGGATTTGCAATTGCCTCCGGTCTCGCGCGCGGCATTGACGCGGCGGCGCATGAAGCAGCGCTTTCAACCGGCACAGTTGCCGTCTTTGCCGGCGGGCTCAATGTGCTTTATCCGCCCGAGCATGGCCGGCTGCTTTCCGCAATCCTGGACGCCGGAGGCGCCGCCATCAGCGAAATGCCGTTCGGATGGAAACCGCGCGGGCGGGACTTTCCGAGGCGAAACCGTCTGATTTCGGGCGTTTCACTCGGCGTTGTCGTGATCGAGGCCGCCAAGGCGTCCGGTTCGCTGCACACTGCGCGTTTTGCACTGGAACAGAACCGCGACATCTATGCCGTGCCGGGCTCGCCTCTGGATCCGCGCTCCGAAGGGGCAAACGGACTGATCCGTCAGGGTGCGACGCTGGCAAGATCCGCGCGCGATGTACTGGAGGGACTGGCAGGACGCACGGGGATCGAGTTGCCACTGTTTCGCGGCATGTCGGAAGCAGTGCACCGACCTGAAACTGCCCCCGAAGAACCTGCAGACGCCATGAGAGCGAGGCTCATCGAAGCACTCGGCCCGGCACCTATGCAACTCGACGAGTTGATCCGGTTCTTGGATGCAGACGCACGAACGGTGAGTGTCGTCCTGCTTGAACTTGAACTCGCCGGCCGGCTGGAACGCCATGCGGGACAGAAGATTTCCCTGGTCATGGGATGATCGAGATGCTGGCAGACAATTTTCAGGGGTGTGCCCTGCGTGCATGTCCTGTGGGCAATTCAACCGTGGAAAACCCCGACAAATGCGAGGTCACTTGACCCAAGCCACGCAAAGGTCCATTTGACAGGCGGCGCATGATCCGTGATCGTCTGCGCATCTAAATTCTCCTTCTCCACCGGGCGGGGGCTCCGTTTCCGGCAAAATTATTTGGGTAAGAATGAACGTCGTTATTGTGGAATCGCCGGCGAAAGCCAAGACGATCAACAAATATCTCGGCACCGACTATACGGTCCTGGCTTCTTATGGCCACGTGCGCGATCTGCCTCCGAAAGACGGCTCGGTTCTGCCCGATGAGAATTTCGCCATGAGTTGGCAGGTGGACAGCAAATCGCAGAAGCGGCTCTCGGAAATCGCCAATGCGGTCAAGGATGCCGATCGCCTTATTCTGGCGACCGACCCCGACCGCGAGGGGGAAGCGATCTCGTGGCACGTTCTTGAAGTGCTGCAGAAGAAACGCGTCTTGAAGGACAAGCAGGTTGAGCGCGTCGTGTTCAACGCCATTACCAAGAAGGCGATCCTGGAGGCGATGAACAATCCCCGCCAGCTGGATGGTCCCCTGGTCGATGCCTATCTTGCCCGCCGCGCACTCGACTATCTTGTCGGCTTCACGCTCTCGCCGGTGCTGTGGCGCAAGTTGCCAGGTGCCCGGTCCGCCGGCCGGGTGCAATCGGTGGCGCTTCGGCTGATCTGCGATCGTGAAATGGAAATCGAGATCTTCGATCCACAGGAATACTGGTCGATCTTCGCAAACATGAAGACCCCGGCCGGCGACATGTTCCAGGCAGGTGTGACCGGTTTCGAAGGCCGCAAGGTCGGTCGTCACGACATCAAGAATGAAGCCGAGGCGACGACGATCAAGTCGATGCTCGAAACTGCGAGTTTCACGGTCGACAGCGTTGCGTCGAAGCCGGCAAAGCGCAATCCGGCTGCCCCGTTCACGACATCGACCCTGCAGCAGGAAGCCTCGCGCAAACTCGGCTTTGCCGCGTCCAGAACGATGCAGGTTGCCCAGAAGCTCTATGAAGGCATCTCCATCGGCGGAGAAACTTCCGGCCTCATCACCTACATGAGGACCGACGGGGTCCAGATTGCCGGCGAGGCCATTGCGGCTGCGCGGAGCGTGATCGGGCAGGACTTCGGCGACAGGTATGTGCCCGAAAAGCCGCGCGCCTATTCATCCAAGGCAAAGAATGCCCAGGAGGCGCACGAGGCGATCCGGCCGACGGACCTTGCCAGGCGGCCGAAGGACGTCGCGAAATTCCTCGATCCGGACCAGGCACGGCTCTACGAGCTGATCTGGAAACGCACCATGGCTTCCCAGATGGAGTCGGCCGTTCTGGAGCGCACCACGATCGAGATCGCCGCAAAAGGATCGGGCAAGACTGCCAACCTCCGGGCGACCGGGTCTGTTGTGCGTTTCGACGGGTTCCTTGCGCTCTATCAGGAAGGGCGCGACGACGAGGAAGATGAGAATTCCAGACGCCTGCCGGCCGTGGACAATGGCGCGAACCTGGTCGCAGCGTCGGTGGACGGCACCTCGGCGCCCATCGAGGCAACCCAGCACTTCACCACACCACCGCCGCGCTATACCGAAGCCAGCCTCGTCAAGAAGATGGAAGAGCTGGGCATTGGACGCCCGTCGACATATGCCTCGACGCTGCAGACCCTGCGTGACCGCGAATATGTCGAACTGGAGAAGAAACAGCTCGTTCCCCAGGACAAGGGCCGGATCGTCACCGCGTTTCTGGAAAGCTTTTTCCGGCGCTATATCGAGTTCGATTTCACGGCGAGCCTGGAAGAACAGCTCGACAAGATTTCAGCCGGCGAGCTGTCTTGGCTGGACGTCCTGCGCGACTTCTGGACAAACTTCTCCGGATCGGTCGACGATATCAAGGATCTGCGCGTCGCCGAAGTCATCGACTCTCTTAACGAACTGCTCGGCCCCCACATCTTCCCGCCGAAAGAAGACGGCAGCGATCCGCGCAAGTGTCCGAGCTGCGACGCGGGGCAGTTGTCGCTGAAAGTCAGTCGTTGGGGCGCTTTCATCGGCTGTTCAAACTATCCGGAATGCGGCTACACGCGCCAGCTCGGCAAGCCGAATGGTGAAGACGGCGATGCGGACGACGGCCCCAAGGTGCTCGGCGTGGATCCGGAAACCGGACAGGACGTGTCCCTGCGCAACGGCCGCTTCGGGCCTTACGTCCAGCTCGGCGAGGAAGCCAAGCCGAAGCGCGCTTCCCTGCCCAAGGGCTGGTCCGCCCCGGACATGGATCTGGACAAGGCGCTGCAGTTGCTGTCGCTGCCGCGCGAGGTCGGTCTTCATCCGGAAGACGGCAAGATGATTACCGCCGGGATCGGCCGATACGGACCGTTTGTCCTGCATGAGGGAACCTATGCGAACCTGTCCGCACCGGACGAGGTCTTCTCCGTGGGGATCAACCGCGCGGTGGATGCTCTTGCAGAGAAACGCGCCAAGGGTGGCGGGCGCCGGGGAGCGGCCGCAACGCCGCTGAAGGAGCTGGGCGAACACCCGGACGAAGGCGGACCGGTCAATGTCTATGACGGCCGCTACGGCCCCTATGTCAAACACGGCAAGATCAATGCAACCCTGCCCCGGGACAGCGATCCCAAGGCCGTGACCCTCGAACAGGCGCTGGAATTCATTGCGGCAAAAGCGGCGAAGGGCGGCGGCAAGAAGAAGACCGCTGCCAAGAAATCGACCGGCAAAAAAACGTCTTCCGCAAACGGCAAGGCCAAATCCACGGCAAAGAAGCCGACCGCCAAAGCGGCGAAAACGGCCGAGGTCGATGCGTCGTCCGAAGACGTGCCATGGGATGACGCGTCTTGAACGCGAAACGGATCAATACGCGCAAGCACACAAAACGAAAACACGCGAAGGTTCCCGGCGAAATGCCCTCACGCGAGGACATTCTCGCCTTCGTCGCGGATAATCCGGGCCGCGCCGGCAAACGCGAGATCGCGCGCCATTTCGGCATCATTGGCGGGGCGCGCATTCATCTGAAGAAAATGCTCAAGGACCTGTCCGAAGAGGGTTTGATCGAGAAGCGCAACAAGCGCATGATCCGTCCGGGCGATCTGCCGCCGGTGTTTGTGGCGCGGCTGTTCGGACGCGACAGCGATGGAGACCTTCTGGGCGCACCGGTCGACTGGGACGAGGAGGCGGGCGATCCGCCGAACATTCTGGTTCTGAGCGGCAAAACCAAGGCGACCCAGCCCGGTGTTGGTGACCGCGCCCTTATCCGCCTGACGGAGGCGGAGGCCGGGCCGGAAGCTGAGCATGTCGCGCGTGTCATCAAGGTGCTGGAAAAGAAACAGGGTGCGG
>JBCDEN010000333.1:0-5360 GCA_039179715.1 Pseudomonadota bacterium | reverse complement strand
GTCCAACATCAACACGAATATCGGCCAGATCCTTTCGAAGACCGTCCCGGGTTTCGGACAGTCGACTGAAAACCTTACCGAGTACGGCCAGACACTGCGTGGCAGAAACTTCCTCACGCTGATTGATGGTGTCCCCCAGACCAACAACCTCAACAACAATTACCGGGCCCTCAATAGCATCAGCACGACGGCAATTGGCCAGATCGAAGTCGTCAGAGGTGCAACGGCTGCATACGGGTTTGGCGCGCCCGGCGGATTGGTGAACATCATCACCAAGAAGCCGGAGGACGGAGAGTTCAACGCTCATCTCAGCGTTGGCGTCAAGGCGTCACCTGTCAGTCTGACAGAGTCCTTTGCTTATCTGACCGAGGCTGGAGCCTCAGGTGCAAAGGAGGGGTTCTATTATCTTGCAAATGGAAGCTGGGAAGATACGGGAGCGTCTTTCACTGCGGATGGTGAGCGCCGACCGCCGGACTCATTTGGTACACAGGGCGGAACCGACGACATCTATGCCTATAATTTTCTCGGAAAATTCGGATACGTTCACGAAAACCATAATTTCGAGATCAGCGCCAACAAGTACAGGTACTGGCAGGACAGCAACTGGGCCGGTCTCGTCTCCGGCGGCAGCCGCGCCAGCAACTCAAGTGCGACGCCGTCGCGGGGCGATCTGAACACACAGACCCCCGGAATCGACAATCTCACCGTGAACGGCACATACACGAACGACGACATCCTGGGCGGCACGTTCGAGTTCCAGACCTATTACAACGACAACACGACAACATTCACCAGAACGGATTTCTTCGGCACGCAATACGATCAGTACGAAACGGAATCTCAGAAGATAGGCGGACGGGCGACATTCGACACCCCGCTTCCTTGGGACCGGCTGCCGGTCGATCTTGTCTGGGGACTTGATGTCCTCAACGACCGCACAAAGGTCAATCCCATTGACGGGCCTGTTGACACACCGGAATACGACCTGCTGGGCCTTGCCCCATTTGCTCAGCTACGTGCAGATCTGTTTGACGAGCGCGCGATCATCACGGCCGGTGTTCGCTATGAACATCTGGCGGTGGATATCAAGAACTATGTCAACGAGATCGGCACCTCCGTCAACGGCGGCACGCTGACATTCAGAGAACCACTCTTCAACGTCAGCGGTTCGTTCGATGTGAACGACACGTTCACGGTCTTCGGCGGGTTCTCCCAAGGCTTCCAGCTCGGCGATCTTGGCCGCTATCTCTACAACTCAAGCTTCACCGACGTGTCCCAGCTATCCGATGATGGCCAGAAAACCGACAGCTACGAAGTGGGTGTCCGTGCGGTTGGCAACACCTGGGACGCATCCGTCACCGGTTTTTACAACAAGTCCGACAACGGCGTGACTTATGACGCAAGTCTGGACATTGTCCTGGCTCCCGAGCAGATCTGGGGCATTGAAGTTGCCGCGAACTACCAGTCGACCGACCAGATCACGGTGGGCGGTACGTTGACCTGGCTTGAAGGGGAATACGACACGGACGGGGACGGTAGATACGACTCGGATCTCGGCTCGGACCGGATCGCGCCGCTTAAGCTGACCGGATACATAGAATATGCACCGAGGGACTGGGTGAATCTGCGCCTTCAAGGCCTGTATTCCGGTTACCGGAACCCTGACAGCGACCAGTTCACGGGATTGGAGTCTATTGACCCATACTTCGTGATGGATGCGTTTGCCGATTTCCAGGTGAACGAGCAGTCGAGGATATCGCTCGGCGTTGAGAACATGTTGAATGCGGATTATGTTCCGGTGCTGCAGCAGTCCTATTCCGTACAGTCTTTCGGATATGACGACTACTACTACGTGAAAGCGCCAGGAACGACGTTCTCAGCCAAATACACCGTCAAATTTTAAGTCCTGCGCCCGTCGAACCGGTTTCGGCGGGCTCGCTTTGCCGTTCACTTTGCAAGATCGGAAAAATGCCTGAAAACACCCAAAATCCCGGGATCGACCGAAAAGCTGGCCTTTACTCCTGCCGGAATGCGCGCGTGGAGGCGGGTGGCCAGGTGCTTCTGTCTCTGGATTCCCTCGACTTCAAAGCAAAAAGAATGACGGCTCTTGTCGGTCAGAACGGATCCGGAAAATCGACCTTGCTCAAACTTCTGGCAGGTCAGCTGACGCCCGATTCCGGTGACGTCGTCTTTGACGGACAGTCTCTCGAAAAGTGGGAGCGGCGGGCGCTCGCCCGGTCCGTCGCCTTCCTGCCGCAGGAGCTTCCGGCCACGCGCGGGCTGCTGGTGCGCGAACTCGTTGCCATGGGCCGATATCCCTGGCACGGCGCTTTCGGCCGTTTCAGTGAACTGGACGGGGAAAAAACGGAAGAAGCCATGAGGCTGACGGATGTCACCCATCTGGCGGACCGTCTTGTCGACACCCTGTCCGGCGGGGAGAGGCAGCGTGCCTGGATCGCAATGATGGTTGCGCAGGATGCAAAATGCCTACTCCTCGACGAGCCCATTTCCGCACTCGACGTGGCGCACCAGGTCGAAGTTCTCGAACTCGTCCGGGATCTGTGTCACGCGCGCGACCTGGCGGTGATCGTGGTGTTGCATGACATCAACATGGCGGCCAGGTACTGCGACAGGATGATCGCGTTGAAAGGCGGCCAATGCGTTGCGGACGACGAGCCGGAAGCCCTCTTGCAGGCCGATGTCCTGGAGCGTGTGTTCGGCGTTCAGATGAATGTGATAGCACACCCGGACGGTCATGGAGTTCTCGCCTATGTCGCTTGACCGCCGGACGCTGCTGGGTGGCGCGGCAGCCTTGGCGGCAACGACCGCCCTGTCTGCGGCAGCAAGCGGGCGGCCCCGGATCGTGTCCCTGGACTACGCAGCCGCGGAAACCCTGATAGCACTTGGAGACCCGCCCGTCGGCGTTCAGTCCAGCGATCATTGGGAGCGCTGGGTCGTTGAACCCGAGTTGCCGTCTTCGGTGGCAAATGTCGGACAGGACCTGGTTGTCAATCTGGAAGTGATTGCGTCCCTGAAGCCCGATCTCATTCTCACCACCCCCTACACCGACGCCCTGAGGGCGCGGCTTGAGGTGATCGCCCCGGTGCAGATGCTATCCGTCTATGACGGCAGCAGGACACCGCTGGCAAATGCCTATCGGGAAACGAAGAAACTCGGTCGGCTTGCAGCGCTTCAAGTGGAAGCGGCCGAATTTCTTGAAGCCGCCGATGCCGCGTTCGCAGCCCTGCGCGCGCTGCTCGCTGCTGGCACGCAACCCTCTGTCACGCTGGTCAATTTCATGGACGACCGGCATGTCAGGGTCTATGGCGCCAGCGCCCTTTATCAGGACGTTCTTGACAGGCTCGGCCTGCAAAACGCCTGGACCCGCCCGACCAACTACTGGGGCTTTGCAACGGTCGGCCTGGAGGAACTGGCCCGGCACGCGCCGCCGGATATGCACCTCATCGCCTTCGAACCGATCGTGGAAGATATCAAGCCAACGCTGCAATCCAGTCCGCTCTGGCGGTCCATGCCTGTCGTTGCAGACAACCGGTATACCGTCTTTCCCGCAGTCCTGACTTTCGGGATGGTCCCTTCGGCGCTCAGGTTCGCGCGCCTCATCACCGACTATCTGACGGGGCAAGCGGCATGAGCGCTGACACACTCAACAATCGCGCGCCCTGGCTTTCCGGAGCCCTGTTCCTGGTTGCCGCGCTCCTGTGCTGGCTTCTGATCTCCGCCCGGATCCCCATACTTTTTGCGGAGGCTGGCGAATACGACGTGGAGCGCATGATCGCGCTCTATTCGACACTGCCACGCATGGCAACCGCACTGATGTGCGGTGCCGCTCTGTCGCTGTCCGGCATTCTTCTGCAGATCGCCCTCAGGAACCCGCTTGCCTCTCCAACGACACTTGGCGTGTCGGCCGGTGCCTATCTGGCGCTTGTGCTTGCGTCGCTCTTTACCCCGGCCCTGATCGCATTCAGCCGTGACATTGTCGCTGCCGCCGGCAGTCTTGTCGCCGCCGGTGCCGTCTTTGCGCTGGTGTCCCGGCGCGACTTTTCTCCGGTGACGCTGGTTCTCGGCGGTCTGGTTGTCAGCCTTTACTGCGGCGCCGCCGCGACGCTGCTGGTTCTTCTGAACGACCGCTACCTGGCGAGCCTGTTCATCTGGGGCGCCGGGTCATTGTCCCAACAAAGCTGGGTCATTCCGCTGGGTCTCGCGCCAAAGCTCGGCATTTTGATGATTGCGTCCGCTTTCCTGGTCAGGCCCCTGGCGGTGCTGAGCATCGGCGACGGTGCGGCGAAGGCGCTCGGTGCATCTCCTGCGCGTCTGCGTTTCCTGTCGGTTGCGCTGGCGGTTGGCCTTGCCGCCATTGTCACGAGCGCGGTCGGCGTCATCGGATTTATCGGCCTGGCGGCCCCGGCGCTCGCCCGGCTGTCCGGAGCGCGAACCGTGACCAGTCAACTTGTCTGGTCGACCCTGATCGGTGCGGCGCTGCTGTTTCTGACGGACAACGCCATCCAGGTCCTGGCCGGCCAGTTTGCGAACTTCATCCCGACGGGTGCGGTCACGGCGCTCTTTGGCAGCCCCCTGTTGCTTCTTCTTCTGCGCCGGACACGTTCGCTTTCGGTTCCGGCAAGCCCGCGATACTCCGTTGCGCGCTGGTCGCTGCCACTGCCGATAACGGTTTGCGCCGGCATCCTTGTGCCCGTGACCCTTGGTCTCGCCAGTCTCCTTGTCGGCAAGTCCGCCGGAAACGCGTGGGAACTGATCTTCGTCAATCCCGCGTTTGAACTGGTGATGGAGTTGCGTGTGCCGCGTGTCGCCAGTGCCGTGGCCGCCGGTGTCGTGCTTGCAGTTGCCGGGGTGATCCTGCAACGACTGACAGGCAACGACATGGCAAGCCCGGAAGTGCTTGGCGTCAGCTCCGGTGCCATGCTCGGGCTGGCTTTCGGCGTCTTCTTTCTCGCGCCGGGGCAAACGGGAGCCCTGGTCGGAGCCGCGAGCATCGGCGCGCTGGCCATCATGGCCCTGATCCTGTTTCTCAACCGGCGGAATGGCTTCCAGGCCGAACGCATGGTGCTCGCAGGCATCGCCTTCACGGCGTTGCTGGACGCATTCATCGGGGCGCTGGCTGCGACCGGTGATCTCAGATCGCTGCTTTTGCTGCGCTGGATGAGCGGTTCGACCTATGGCGCATCGACCTCAAGTGCTGTCTTGCTCGCTGGTCTTTCCGTAGTTCTGGTGGGGGCGGCGCTGATCTTCGTGCGCTGGATCGATCTGTTGGTTCTCGGCGGTGAAATGGCCGGTTCCCTTGGTGTCCGGGTGAGGGCGGCCAGAGCCTTGCTGTTCGGGTT
>JBCDEN010000539.1:0-3501 GCA_039179715.1 Pseudomonadota bacterium | reverse complement strand
ATTCGATTGATCAATGCCGGCCTGTGCCATCACCCAGCCGCGCCTGTGCCGGACAATCAGGACTCCCTTGCGTTTGCGCACAACCTCGGTGCTTTCGTCCAGGATCGCCTGGACGAGACGCGGATCCTTGTCTGTTTCAATGGCGAGCGCGCGTGCGTCTTTGCCGGGCACGATATCGGAAAGGGTCCTGTAGCGGCCTTCCGCCTTGGAAACGATTTTTTGAGCCAGGACGAGGATGTCCCCGTCCTTGAGGCCCTGCCCGCCGGCCTGAAGGGATGCGCAGATCAGATCACACAGGTTGTCCCCCGGCTTCACCAGCGGAAAATCGTCCAGCGTTTCAAGCGAAAGACGCGCCACGGCCGCATCAACCGAAGGCAGCGCGCAGGCGCGGCATTACATGTTCCGAGAACTGCTTGAGGAAGCGGGCCTGGTCCGGTCCCGGAGCGTGGAACACAAGGTGGTTGAACCCGAGATCCGTGTAGGGACGGATCTTTTCAACAACTTCGTCCGGATCGGCCGAAACGATCCAGCGGCTGGCCGTCTGGTCGGACGACAGGCTGTCGGCGAGTTTTTCCATCTCGAGCGGATCTTCCACGGTCATTTTCTGCTCCGGCGTCAGCGCCAGGGCGCCCCAGAAACGCGTGTCCTCCTTGGCCTGGGCCACATCCGTGTCGAAGGAAAGCTTGATTTCGATCATGCGGTCGACGGCGTCCGGCTGCCGTTCCTGCTGCTGCAGGCCCGCTTCGAGGTTCGGGATCAGCGTTTCGGAATAAAGCGCAGGGTTCTTGCCGGAGGTGCAGATGAAACCCTCGCCGAACCGTCCCGCATATTTCGCAATCATGGGACCGGCTGCCGCGACGTATATCGGAACGGGCTTGTCCGGCCGGTCGTAGATCGTCGCGCTCTCGGTCTTGTAATAGTCTCCGTCGAAGCTGACGCGATCCTCACGCCAGAGCTGCCGGATCAGCCGCAGCGCTTCGCGCAGCCGCGCGAACCTTTCCTTGCGCTCAGGCCATTCACAGCCGATGGCGGGCACTTCGTTCAGCCCTTCGCCCGTGCCGACCCCCAGAATGATCCGCTCGGGAAACATCGATCCAAGTGTGCCGAAGGCCTGTGCGATCATCGCCGGGTGGTGACGGAATGTCGGTGTCAGCACCGACGTTCCAAGCTGAATTCTGCTGGTCCGGGCGGCGGTTGCACCAAGCCAGACGAGGGCGTGCGGCGCGTGGCCTCCCGTGTGCCGCCAAGGCTGGTAGTGATCGGAGATAAACGCGCTGTCCAGTCCGAGATCCTCGGCCAGCGCGGTATATTCCATCAACGCCCGGGGCGTGAACTGCTCTGCCGAGGCCTTGTAGCCGATGCGAAACATGGTGGTACTCCAGTGGGTATCCTTGAAACTATGCCTGTTGCGATTGCTGCAGGCGCTTGCGCGAGAACGGCGTGTTCACCATTGCGTCCAGCGGCGCTGCCTGCATGGCGCGCTGTCTGCGCTCCAGCGGAACCGGACCGTAGACCGTGGAGCGTTGAACGGGTTCGCGGCCAATCGAGCGGATCAGATCTTCCATTTGCCACGGCGCAAATTCCTGACCGTGAACAGCTCCGGCCGCGCGCGTGATGCTTTCGTTCATCAGCGTGCCGCCCAGATCGTCGGCGCCCGAGTTCAGACAAACCGCAGCCCCCTTCGGCCCCATTTTCACCCAGGACGTCTGGATGTGATCAATCACGCCGTGAAAAACGATCCGGGCAACCGCATGCATCAGAACCGCTTCGCGCCAGGTCGGTCCGCGGCGGGATTGACCCCGCAGATACATCGGCGCTTCCAGGGCTACGAAAGGAAGAGGAACAAATTCGGTGAAGCCGTTGAATTTCAGTTGGTGACGCCGCAGCCGTATCAGGTGCCGGGCCCAGTTCAGCGGCGCTTCCACATGGCCGTACATGATCGTGGATGTGCTCTTCAGGCCGAGACCGTGCGCCGCTTCCATGACGTCGAACCATTGATCGGTCATGATCTTGTCCGGAGCAATGACGGCACGTATCTCGTCATCGAGAATTTCAGCGGCCGTTCCCGGCAAAGACGACAAACCTGCTTCCTTCAGCTGAGACAGGAACTCTGTCAGCGACAGCCCGATGCTTCGGGCGCCCTGCCAGATCTCCAAGGGCGAGAAGGCGTGAATATGAATGCCGGGTGCCGCCTGCCTGGCAACCCTCAAGAGATTGAGATAGGTCTCGCCGGTGTATCCGGGGTGAATTCCGCCCTGAAGGCAGATCTCGGTCCCGCCGCGGTCCCAGGCCTCCGAAACGCGCCTCGCGAACTCGTCCATATCAAGATCGTAAGCGGGCCCGCGCAGCGACTCGTGTGTCTTGCCCTTTGAAAAGGCGCAGAAGGTGCAGCCATAGGTGCACACGTTGGTGTAGTTGATGTTGCGCGTGACGACGTAGTGGATCCGATCCCGGTTCACGTTCTGGCGCAGGCGGTCCGCATGGGCACACACGGCGTGAAAACTTTTGCCGCGAGCGGAATAAAGGGCAACGATCTGCCGTTCGTCCAGCTCCGTGCCCGGTGGCAGGTCGAGCACCTGCCCGATGGCAGGGTCGACAGACCCGTTCGAACGGATCGCGGGCGGAGCCTCGAGCGCCCCGGGTGTCCAGCGCCCCTCGAACGCCAAGCCTTCCGCATCGCTTGCACGTAGGACAGTGGTGCGCATTTGCGGATCAAGCCACGTCTCGGCCTGTTTCAGGTATTTCGGGTAGATGGTCAGACGCGGCGCCAGTGTCTTGCCGCCCGATGCCGTGATGTCCGACAGCCTATCCAGGGAAGGCCAAGGCGCTTCCGGGTTCACGTGGTCGATTGTCACGGGAGAAACGCCGCCCCAGTCGTTTATGCCCGCTTCCAGCAATTCCGCGCCGCTGCCGGCAGCAAGATTGGGCGGAGCCTGCAGACTGATGTCCAGGGGCAGCAGCAGCCTGGCGGCGGCGATCGTCCACTGGTGTTCAAACGGGTCCGCGGGCGGAAACGCCCGCATTTTCGTATCCGACTTGGGCAGAAAGTTCTGAATGATGACTTCCTGCACATGACCGTAGCGTTCATGGGAGGCGCGGATCTTCAGGATGGCGTCGATGCGCTCCTCGCGGGTCTCGCCGATCCCGACAAGCAGCCCGGTCGTAAACGCGACACCGGCCTGACCGGCCGCATCAAGGGTTTCGAGCCGCACGGCGGGCGCCTTGTCCGGGCTGCCGAAATGGGGGCCGCCTCTTGCCGACAGACGTTCTGACGTCGTTTCCAGCATCATTCCCATCGAGGCTGCAAACGGCTTGAGCTTCGCAAATTCTTCCCTTGTCAGGGTTCCGGGGTTCAAATGCGGCAGCAGCGTCGTTTGGTCCCTGACCAGCCCGGCGACATGGGCGAGATACGCAAGGGTGCTTTCAAAACCAAGCCTGTCCATGGCCTCGCGGGCCGCCTTGTACCGCAACTCCGGTTTTTCGCCCAGGGTGAACAGAGCT
>JBCDEN010000387.1:0-4709 GCA_039179715.1 Pseudomonadota bacterium | reverse complement strand
GGGCTCTGCGGAACCGCACCGCAGAGCCCGCGCAGATGTCCGACATAGCCGCCACGCATGCCTGGCGGCATGGCAACCAGCGCCGCACGATCGTAGACGGCATCAACCGGCCCGAGGTCCGCGCCTTGAAGCTCGAAGAAATCGCCCTGCCACAGGTCGAGTCCGTCGCAGGAATAAAGGTGAAGTTCGCGTATTTGCCGGATCTCCGGCGTGACCTTCAGACGCTCGAACACGGCTGCGATCGCGTCAGCGCTCAACTCACTGCCGCTGACGCGGTAACCTTGGGCGCGCAGCCAGTCAATATCCACGGTCTTGCCGCAAAGCGGCACAAAGACATGTGCACCAGGCTCCAGGTCGAGAAGGCTGAAATGCCGCTCAAGGTGAAAATTGGCAGCCCCTTCATGAAAGGCGGTTTTACCCTCGCGCCAGCGTTCTTTCCAGAAAGTCGGTTCCATGTGATCCATCCATTCGTGTTGCTATCGCGTGAAGGCGGTCAAAACACCTGCGGGCCGAAACTGCGCCAGAAGTAGGCCAGCGACAACAGGCCTCCGAAACCGACGACCAGAATGCGCAGCAGGCGCTGGTTTACGGTTCGTGCCCATCGCCCGCCAAAGTAACCGCCGACGGTGCTGCCGGCCATCATCGTAATTGCCGCGCTCCAGTCGATGAGCCCGCCGATGCCGAATATCACGATGCTGATGATCGTGAAGTTGGTTGCCAGCAGGTTTTTCATGCTGTTGGCTGCGTGGAAATCCGAATGCCCGATGATCTGCGCAATCGCCAGCAGGATGATCCCGAGACCGGCTCCAAAATAGCCGCCATAGATCGACACCAGGAAGAGCACGCAATAAACGGCAAAGGAGGTTTGCGACTCGCCCGCCAGTCCGACGAAGGCGCGGCGCATCGTCTCGCCGAAGGCAAACAGCAGCGTTGCCGCCAAAAGCAGGAACGGCACCAGAAATACAAAGGTTTGCGGATCGGAGACAAGCAGCAGAAGCGAGCCCGTTGCCGCACCCGCGCCCGAGACCACGCTCAATTTGGCAAGCAGGACGCCACCGTTGCGCAGCTCCTCTTTATAGGCCAGCAGCGCGGCCGCATTGGACGGCAGCAACCCGAGAAAATTCGTGGCATTGGCGACCACCGGCGGCAAACCCGCGACCATGAGCGCCGGAAACGTGAACAGGGTCGCGCCGCCCGCGATCGCGTTCCAGGCGCCACCGACAAGCCCGACGCCGAGCAATATCGCGATATTCGTGAAATCCATGTACCAGCCTCACCAATTGACAGCGACGCTAGGCCAGATATTTTGATAAATAAAATGAATTGAATTGAAGCTTATGATGAAAAAAATCGAACAGCTATCCTTGAACAGCGATCTCTTGCGCGCCTTTGTGACGATTGCCGAGCACGGCCACCTGACACTGGCATCCGAGCACCTGAACCGCACCCAGTCGGCCTTGAGCGTACAGCTCAAGAAACTCGAAACCGGTCTGAACGCGACCCTGTTCGAACGCCACGCAAAGGGCATGAAACTGACGCCGGACGGCGAAAAGCTCCTGCCGATTGCACAAGGGATCCTGACCGATCTCCATCGCGCCCAGTCGCTATTCGAACACCCGTTGCGTGGCAAGGTGCGTGTCGGGATCCCCGACCATTACGATGACATGGTTTTCGAAAAGGTACTCTCGGACTTCGGCAGATCCCATCCGCTGCTGGACATCTTCGTGAAATCCGGCTGTTCCTCCGGCTTTCCCGCTGCCGTCAATGACGGCCGGTTGGACGTCGCCGTTGTCGCTTCATCCGAACCGGGACCGCACGAAATTCTCGAGATTGAGGCAACCCTGTGGGCGGAAAGCGAAGCCTTCGACTGCGATCCGGACGAACCGGTTCCACTGGCAGTTCTCGACAGGGGCTGCTGGTGGAGCAAGCTGCCCGTGGTCGCCCTTTCGAAACAGGAACGGGCATTTAACGTCAAGTTCAAGAGCGAGAGCTTTTCAAACCTTCGCTGCGCCATACGTGCAGGGCTAGCAATCGGTGTGCTGCCCGCACGCGCCATACAGTCGGGCATGCGTGTCTCGGGACCTCAACGGAACTTGCCCCCACTGCCCGCAATGACCCGGTCCCTGATGATATCGCCGGATGCGCCGTGCGAGATAACCGGTGCGATTGCGGCCGCGCTCCGGCAGGGTCTCGTCAACAGCAATGCCGCTGCCTGACGGGAGCCTGCCGTCTCCGGACCGCTTCATGGTGTTCAGAACAGCACGAGCCCGAAGAAGACAATCACGGCGGCCATGGTCATCCAGATCAGAAACGCGTTGAAATACTCCCGGCGCGAGCCGAAACCGGTCTTCAGTGCATCGAATTTGGCCGGACCGAACCCGGACAACCGGCTTGAATTTCCGGAGGCCTTTTGAAAACGGCGGCGTAACTCTGCCGCCTTCTGGGCCCCCCTTTCCTCGTTTATCGTCTGATAGGTCATGGTCACTCCGATCTCCTTCAAGACCATCTCTGCTTGATTGAGGACATGGGTGGACGGCCGCTTCATTGCAAATGAGCGTTTTGTAATCTTCCGGTGAACACAGCTGTACTTGCGGCTGTCACACAGACCTCGTAGGAACTGGAAGCCCTGATCAAGACGGTTTCAGAATGCGCACAGACCCCACTTCCGACCCTTCCCCCGGCGATGCCGCTGCCCTTGACGCGCATTCGGCTCCAACGCTTTCGGAAATAACCTCGGTTTCTCTCAAGGTCGGCCTGCTCTCGTTTGGCGGTCCGGCGGCGCAGATCTCCGTCATGCATCAGGAGTTTGTCGAGAACCGCAAATGGCTGTCAGAAGAACGCTTCCTGCATGCACTCAATTACTGCATGCTGTTGCCCGGCCCGGAAGCGCAGCAACTGGCGACCTATTGCGGCTGGCTGAGCGGGCGAACGCTTGGCGGCCTGATCTCCGGACTTTTGTTCATTCTTCCCGGCGCCGTCGCCATGGCCGCGGTCAGCTATATCTACGCCGCGTTCGGGGAGACCTCTTTCATTTCGGCCCTCTTTTACGGCGTCAAGGCAGGCGTGCTTGCCATCGTGCTTCAGGCGCTGATGAAAATCGGCAAGAAGGCGCTGAAAACACACCTTGCCTGGTTTCTCTGTGCCGCGTCCTTCTGTGCGCTCTTCTTCGCCGCCATTCCCTTTCCGTTCGTGATCCTTGGGGCCGCAGTCATCGGTCTCCTGCTGGGCCGCGAAACCGATGCACTGTCAGAAAGCGATCCTGGCGTGGCTGCAACGACACTGCTCAGGACCTTGAGGACGGTCCTGATCGGGGTGCTGATCTGGATTACCCCGCCGATTGCCGCGATGCTGTTTCTAGCGCCGGGAAATGTCTTTGCTGAAATCGCTGAATTCTTCTCGCTGCTCGCGGTGGTCAGTTTCGGCGGCGCCTATGCGCTTTTGAGTTACATGGCCCAGGTTGCCGTGGAGACGAAGTCCTGGATCACCGCGGGCGAGATGCTGGACGGTCTCGGACTGGCCGAAACAACGCCCGGTCCGCTCATCCTGGTCACGCAATTTGTCGGCTTTCTGGGCGGCTGGCGCGACCCGGCTCCGTTTTCACCGCTCACGGGTGCCTTGCTCGCGGCTACAATGACGACTTGGGTCACCTTCGCTCCGAGCTTCCTGTTCGTGCTTGCCGGAGCACCCTGGATGGAAAAGCTTCGCGGCAACAGAAAACTCGCACGGGCCTTGTCGGCGATCACTGCCGCAGTCGCGGGCACGATCCTGAACCTGGCTGTCTGGTTTGCCCTGAACGTTCTCTTTTCCGAAACCGGAACCCTGACGCTTGGCCCCCTTGAGATTACCTGGCCCGACCCCGGTTCCCTGGACCCCGTCCTGGCGGGCATCGCGCTGGTTGCGGCGGGTCTCGTCTTCATCCTGAAAAGGGGCATCGCAACGGTTCTGGCTGTCACCGCCGTTCTGGGTCTTGTGGCACGCCTCACGTTGACCTGACGCGGCCCCGGCATCACCGCTCCGACCGACCGAATTTGAAATCAGGCGGCTGACCGTTCCTTGTTCTTACCGGACGCTGCCTTCTTGTCAGTTTCCGGCACGTCGTCGCCGTCGGTGTCAAAATCGTTCTCATGCTCCGGATCGTCGTCAATCGCGATCGAAAGGTTCTTTTCCACCTGGCGGAGCAGCTTGCGCAGTTTCTTGCGATCCTTGTCGTCGAGGCCCGACATCGCCTCGCGCTCGAGGCGCTTCCAGGCCTTGTCGATCGACGCGACCAGGTCCCGCCCTTCATCCGTCAGAAAGACCCGCGCGAGACGGCCGTCTGTGTCGGACACCTGTCTCCGGACATATCCGTGTGTCGAAAGGCGCGTTACCATCTTGGTCACGGTCGGTGGCTGAACCCCCAATGCCAATGCAAGCTGGCTCATGGTGCGGCCGTCGGAATCGGCCAGAACCTTCAGCACAAGTTCCTGCCCCGGATGCAGTCCGATCCGCATGAGATGTGCCCCGGACCTGGCTCTCTGGGCCTTCGCCGCCTGGACCAGCCGAAACGTAATGCTCTTCTTGTAGTTAAACGCCATCGCCTGTCCCCATTCCAAGATCTGCCCGAATCAATCGGCATTGCGCACGCGGGAAGCGTAGCCGGAGAATTTAACCGTCAAATGACATTATCTGGATCATTGAAAGATTTTCCAAAGCCAAACAATCAAAGCCCG
>JBCDEN010000470.1:0-4017 GCA_039179715.1 Pseudomonadota bacterium | reverse complement strand
TCACGGGTCCGCCCCCGATATCGCCGGGAAAGGCATCGCCAACCCGTCGGGGCTGATCCTTGCCGGTGTGCAGATGCTGGGACATCTCGGGCAGCAGCAGGCCGCATTGCGGCTGCACAATGCCTGGCTCAAAACAATTGAGAGCGGCATCCACACCGCCGACATCCATTCCGAAACCCAAAGCCGCGTGAAGGTCGGCACGGACGATTTCGCCGATGCAATCATCGACAGGATCGGAGAACTTCCCAAACTGCTCAAACCAGTCGCCACCCGGGGCCGGCAAGTAACCCCGGTCATTGCACCGCCGGTCCGCCCGGCTCCGGCGAAAAGATGTCTCGTGGGGGTCGATCTTTTCGTCCGCGACACGGTCGTCGATCCCGACAATCTGGCCGTGAGGCTGATCGCGGCAACCCAGCAATGTGCCGCGAACATGACCATGATCACCAATCGGGGCGTCAAGGTCTGGCCGGCGGGCCTGCCTGAAACGTTCAAGACGGATCACTGGCGGTGCCGCTTCGAATGCAATGACGCGCACCTGAAACAAAGGGATGTGGCCGAGCTCATCATGGCCCTGAGCAACAAGGAGATTGAGGTCATCAAGACGGAAAACCTCTACACCTTCGACGGTGCTCCGGGTTACTCGCTCGGCCAGGGACAATAAACAACAATTGGAACGACCCCATCGCCGCTCTTCCTTCCGACAGCGCTCCCTGCCGGAAGGCTTTTTATGCGGCTCAGGACTGCCTCGTTGTGCCCACCTTCAGTCGGGCGTTACGTGGTTGGGGTGCGACTGTCCCGCAATTTCAAGGGCAGGAAAAATCAGTGAACAAGAAACATTTGTTTCAGGGTTTGACAAGGTAAAAAACAAATGAAACAGTGCGCCGATGGGAGCCAGGCCGCAGCAGCAAATTCGGACCGCCATTTCGGCAAGTTACGCCGAATTGAGCGAGGCGTTGCGTGTTGCCGCGGATTACATTGCCGAAAATCAAGTGGAAATCGCCACCAGGAGCCTGCGCTCCGTCGCATCGGCGAGCGGTGTCTCACCGGCAAGCTACACACGTCTTGCACGTGCGCTCGGGTACACCGACTACGAAGCGCTTCGGGAGCAGGCGCGCACGGAACTGACGGAGCGGGAGCAACACAGCTTCCGGGAAAAGGCGCGCCGCCTGCAATCAGACGCTGACCAACCGCTCCTTCCGCGCCAGGTTTCCGCCTGCCTTGACAACATTCAGGGTCTACTCGCCGACATTGATCCCGCAACGCTCGACGCGGTGGTGGATCAGCTCTCGGATTCGCGCAAGGTCGTCCTGATCGGTGCGCTCGGTTCGGCGGGCTTTGCAGATTATTTCGCCTATCTCGCAAAGTGGTTCGATGACCGCTGGTCCGTTGCGGGAAGAAACGGAACGACACTGGGCAGCACCCTTGCAGGGCTGAACCGGAAGGACACGGTGCTGATCATATCCAAGCACCCCTATGCGCATAGGTCCGTGCGCGCCGCCAAGATCGCGGCGGGAAAGGGTGCCAAGGTCGTCGTTCTGACCGACAGCCGCGCCTTTCCGGGCCTGCAATACGCCGACTATCACTTCATTCAACGAACTGAAAGTCCACACTTTTTTTCGTCTTACGCAGCCACGCTTGTCCTCATTGAGACCATAACGGGCATGCTGGTTGCGCGGGCCGGATCCGATGCCGAGGCACGGATCCAGGAAGTTGAGAAGCATAATCGCTTGCTCGACGAGATTGAAAATGTCTAGGGTGGTGTGCCACGCTTGACTTAAGAAATTTAACAATGGGGAAGTCTAGTCAAATGATGATGAAAATGAACCTGGCAGGTGCTGTTCTTGCGACCAGCATCGCATTCACCGGAGCAGCAACGGCTGAAGAATTCATCACGATCGGAACCGGTGGCGTCACTGGCGTTTACTACCCGACCGGTGGTGCAATCTGCCGGCTGGTCAACAAGGGCCGCAAGGACCACGGCATCCGCTGCTCGGTCGAATCCACCGGCGGTTCGGTGTACAACATCAACACGGTTCGCGAAGGTGAACTTGAGTTCGGTGTTGCGCAGTCCGACTGGCAGTACCATGCCTTCAACGGCACGTCGAAATTCGAGGACAAAGGTCCGTTCGAGAACCTGCGCGCCGTTTTCTCCGTGCACCCAGAGCCGTTCACGGTCGTGGCGCGTGCCGATTCCGGCATCAAGAACTTTGAAGATCTGAAGGGCAAACGCGTCAACATCGGCAACCCGGGTTCCGGTCAGCGCGGCACCATGGAAGTTCTGATGGAAGCAATGGGCTGGACCACCAGCGATTTCGCCCAGGCGACCGAGCTGAAAGCCGCCGAGCAGTCCGCAGCTCTTTGCGACAACCAGATCGATGCCATGGTCTACACGGTCGGTCACCCATCCGGCTCCATCCAGGAAGCAACGACAGCCTGTGATTCCGTACTGGTCAACGTGGGCGGCGATGCCGTCGACAAGCTCGTTGGCGACAACAGCTACTACCGCACCGCCACCATTCCGGGCGGCATGTACCGCGGCAACGATAGCGACACCGGTACCTTCGGTGTTGGCGCGACCTTCATCACATCCGCCGACGTTGCTGACGACACGGTTTACACGCTGGTCAAGTCGGTGTTCGAGAACTTCGATGCCTTCAAGAAACTGCATCCGGCGTTTGCCAACCTGAAGCCGGAAGAAATGGTTGCTGACGGACTGTCCGCTCCGATTCATCCGGGCGCTGCCAAGTACTACAAAGAGCAAGGCTGGATCAACTGATCCAGAACCGCTTCGGGTCCGGAGTTCGCATCTCCGGACCCACTTCCTTGCGCCACAGAACAATAAACAACGACACCGGCGCTACAAAATTGCATGTCACGTTTTGCTGAGGGCCATTGGCCCGAAAGACCCGGGGATATATGGGCGCGGCTTGGATTCGAGCCGTTGGATGGGGGATTTTCATGGCGGATCAGAATCAACCGAACAACCAGGACACAAAGCGAGGTCTGTCGGAAGAAGAGCTTCAGGAACTTGTTGCCGCTTCCGATGCCGGTTCGCGTAATCCAGCCGGGAGCGTCGGCCTGCTGCTGGCAGGTGTCGCGTTCTTGTGGTCAGTGTTCCAGGTCCTTCTTGCATCGCCGGTCGCCTATTACATCCTGCCCGGCGACCTGATCAACAACAGCCGCCAGTTCCACCTCGCCTTTGCAATGTTCCTGGCCTTCATGGCCTATCCCGCGCTCAAGAGCAGTCCGCGTCACTACATTCCGATACAGGACTGGATACTCGCCCTGTTCGGTGCCTTCATCGCGCTCTACGGGTTTTTCTTCTACGAGAAGATCGTCAACAATGGCGGCCTCGCCGATGACATGGACAAGTGGTTCGCGCTCGCGGGCATCGTCGTCCTGTTCGAAGCCGCGCGGCGTGCACTCGGCCCGGCCATGGCCGCTGTTGCGACCGTCTTCCTGCTTTATGTCTTCTTCGGTTCCTCCGAATGGGTTCCCGAAGTCATCCGCTGGAAAGGTGCATCGCTGAAAAAGGCGATGAGCCACATGTGGATCACTTCCGAAGGGGTCTTCGGCATCGCTCTTGGCGTCTCAACCAAATTCGTCTTCCTGTTCGTGCTGTTCGGCGCGCTCCTGGACAAGGCGGGTGCCGGAAACTATTTCATCCAGATGGCGTTCGGTGCTCTTGGGCACCTCAAGGGCGGCCCCGCCAAGGCCGCCGTTGTCGGTTCCGCCGCGACTGGCCTGATTTCCGGTTCTTCGATCGCAAACGTTGTCACGACCGGAACCTTCACCATCCCATTGATGAAGCGCGTCGGCTTCTCATCGGAACAGGCCGGTTCGGTCGAGGTGGCATCTTCCGTCAACGGTCAGATCATGCCGCCGGTGATGGGCGCAGCCGCGTTCCTGATGGTCGAATATGTCGGCATTTCCTATGTCGACGTGATCACGCACGCCTTCCTGCCGGCGGTCATTTCCTATATCGCGCTGGTCTATATCGTGCACCTTGAAGCTGTG